>JANMNK010001198.1:0-8177 GCA_031373875.1 Pirellulaceae bacterium
AATTCGAACTCTACATACTGAACAGCTTCATAGCCAATCGTTCAGCTCGCCACTCGCGATCTAGTTCTGGATTACCACTTGAACTCGGCAGCCATTCCTGATTCCGTCGCATTTGCAATGGGAAATACACGCCACTTGCGATCGGGATGATCCGTAACGTCAACGGCGGTTGCGGCGAGGTAAGCAAACCACCACCCTAATATCGCTTGCGAAGGAAAATGGTCGCTATCGTTTACTCTTGATAATGGAGTCAAAGCTGATCCGGCAATGCAAAGTGTCTTGATCGCGACTTGATCAGACATTTTGGCCGCTGTAATGAACGGCAACGCGCCCATAAAACCGTGACCACTCACGCCATTGTTGTCGCCCAAAAACCTCCATTCGGAGCCGTGTGTTGTCTCCCAAGGTCGGGATGCTCCCGTTATCCATTGGAATGCCATCAGCGACGGCGCACCGACCACAAACCCTCGGACCGACTTGGAGCCCCATTCACCTATCGGCTCAAGGAGGGCAGGACTATCGAATAGGTAAGAAGCACCCCAAGTGCCAACATAGATGGGCAACATGACTTTGCCTTCACCAAAAACTTTTGTGCTGTGAATAGCGTCGCTCGTCGTCCTTTGGTCAGGATCTCGTGCCCATGACTGATAGCCGCGAAACATTTCTGAATCGGCTCTTGAATTCGCAATTGCCGCGCCCACGCCTAGACCAAGAGTAAGACCGAGCACCGATTCTCGCGACAGATAATTTGCATAATCGCGATATATTACTGTTGGTAGATTCCCCATGTCGCTGCGAAATTCGCCAAACCGTTTATTACGCTTTGAGTGCTGTACTATGGAATCCGGAGAATCAGATAATGCGACAGGAAAGTTTTCCGCAGACGGATCGATTACCGGGACCGATGGAAGCGAATCTTGCACGACGTCGGAGTCCGCACCAGCATTGTCGCCCATTTGTGATTGGTTGGTTGGGAAACTGGCAAAGCGAAGCGGGCGTTCAAACTCTTGTCCAAGACGTTTTTGAATCGTATCAAGTTGATGCCCTGGTTTGTAATCGGCCAAGGTCGGTGGCTCGTGGGCGACGACATCTCTTAAGTCCTCGACACGGTGATCTGAACTTGCAGCAACTTCTTGGGCTTGGAGAACAGAGAAATTGCCGAGCAAGAAGCAAAAAGCGAACACCACTTCGCGAGCGAAATGCATTCCACATTTACCGTCGCGCAAGCGGGAAATCGTTTGTGCCGATCGTTTGTCACACATTTGCAAAATACCAACGTGCATGGCAAGAATATTCTTCTCGTTGCAGATACATCGATACCGTTTCGGCAATCCCCAAACACTTAAGCGCCAAACCGAATTGTCAAACTTCGAAATTCGGGCGGGCGATTAAATTCCACGTACTTCCTTGCGGTGCCGGACACTAGCAAGATTGCCTTAGGTAGGAATCGGATCGATTATTCCGACGATTACAGCTTGAAATCGGCCCAAGAAACTATCGTCCATCAATGGATCGACGTGTTAAGTGGAGGGAATGCTCCACATAGCCCGCATAATCGGAAGCTAGCATTATTCATCCGAGCAATTCGAGATAAATAATTTCCCGAAAAGTTAAAGCTGTTCGGACATCGAAAAACAGAAGATGAAGGCTTGAAGATTAAGCCCAGTGTGGAGGACGGGTCCAACTCGCTTAAGGCGACGACAGCAAACCCGCGACCATCCTTATTCAATCAGGACGATCGAAGAGTCACCTTACCAGATGTGGAGGACACGCAAGCCGTACCGCTAGACGTTTCGTCAGCGAGTGCACAGAGAAACAAGTGCTCATGCCGAACTTAGTAATTCAAGATCGTTGCGTCGTTAGCAACATCGGAACCAAGCTCGTGGCCATAAAAATAATGGGACAATCGTTCGGCAACTTGAAGCAAGTAGATCCGACGAAACTTGGTTTCATCCGTTTCGGTGGTCGTCAGACCACCCATTTCCGGATAGGCGAAATCCGACTGCTTTTTCCTGAAAACGGTTTTACCGGACTTCTTCATGTCGTACACGGATACCGCTAGATTTGATTTGCCTCGGAACAAGGTCTGACCATCTCGCAAAGTCAACTGTGTCATTTCCACTGCGACGACCATGTCCGCTTTGACACCTTTTCCCATCGCGATGAAATCTTTTTCACCGCCTTTTTTATCTCCATCAAACCAAGGATCAACTTCGTCTTGAGTAACGAGATCGATCTTCTTGACATTCTTTTCGAGAAGCCCGCGCACGAAATTGGCGAGAAGGATGGAGTTGGGATCGGTGCTAATGCCAGCGTCGGTAATCGCAACTACAGCAACACGTTTGCCTTTCAAGTCACCAAATTCTGCGGGAATTTCGGCGCCATGCCAAACATGCAATAGGTTTGCAGCCAATTGCACGCATCCTGCGTTTGCGACAAGCGCGATAAGGCAACAGACAATTGCCGCCGACTTGAGAATTCGTATCGAGTAATGGCTTTGCATAGATTCCCGTCCTTGGGTATCTGAATTTTCACGATTCTAAGTTCTTGACGATTCAATGCTTCGAATGTTTTCCGCGTTCGATACTAGGCAGCGTTCGTGAGTCGAACAACCCAATCGACCAAACTGATCACGAGGGCTGTCAACATTCCGACTAATCCAAACTTGACAAACCATCCGTGGTTCGACCCGCGTCCTGTCCACATCATCCATAAGGTAACGGGAACCGTGACAATCGAAATCAAACACAATAAGGCACCGCCACAATTTGCATTTAAACTTCCGACTACATCGCCATCTAATAAACTTGCCCAGGAAGTGGTCATTCCACAGCTAGGACAACGAACTCCAAAAAAAAATCTTACCGTACAGGGCGGCAAGCCCAATTGTTGATGTGTTCCCAATCCTATTGGATTGGGCGTCAAAAACTTTGCAACAATCAGCAACGTCAATAATCCGAAGCCGAGGATTGCCAACATGGCTCGTTCCGACAACGTCAAAACAGCCCGATCGATGACCGTACGATCAGGATTGACCAGAACGGACTCTCTCGGCTGCGGTTCGGAAAATAGGATCGGTTGGCTCATAGCTCAAGATCAATCTTGCACAGTTCGTACAGGTTGGTCATTTCTGCGGACTAAAATTGGTGCGAATGTTCGAATATGGGTCGAATGAGAGATTACTTGGCGTGCTCCTAAGATTGCAAGCAAAACTTGCGTAGTTTCTGGATCGTAAAACTTGGTCGGCCCGCCACCGCAATCATGATCTTGGCGAATTCTGCAGCCTACCGTTTTCATTCACATTCGCAACGCAAGCTCGGCTGCCTCGCGTTTCCACTGTTCAATCAAAGACCACGGCCATTGGATTCGACCGATTTGGACACAGTGTCCTGTTGCAGGATCGGCGTCCAGCCAGGTCGCGGCAAGTCGAACGTCATCTGTAGCCACATCAAAACTATTCGGGTCAAACGATAAAGTTGTTGCCAGGACCGGCGCAATCTCGCGCCCGATGATGCTCAGATAGGGTCCGGTCATTCCAATATCGCATTGAAACCCGGTCCCCTGAGGCAGTATTTGCTCGTCGGCTGTTGTCACGTGCGTGTGAGTTCCTAATACTGCCGTAACGCGACCATCAAGATAGCGCCCAAGGACTTGTTTGTCGCTGGTCGCTTCAGCGTGAAAATCAACCAAACGAATACGAACATCGGCTGGCATTTCTTCCAAGATTCGCGTCGCCGCCGTAAACGGGCAGTCGACAGGTCGCATGAACACCCGCCCCATCAGACTGATCACTCCGATGCGAATACCTTCAGCAATCTCAAAGGAACACCAAGTCTTTCCGGGTGCCGATACCGGAAAGTTTCCTGGTTTCACGATCCGGTCGTCGTTGTTGAGCGCCTCGATAATTTCTTTCTTGCGATAAATGTGGTCGCCTAAAGTGACTGCATCGATTCCGGCGTCTCTCAATCGCCGAAACTCACGCACACGAAGGCCGGCTCCATCTGCCGCGTTTTCAGCATTGGCAATGACGACATGAGCATGCAATCGTTGTCGCAACCAGGGAACCGATTCGCAAGTAATTTTCAACCCCGGTTTGCCGACAACATCACCGATCATCACAACACGAACGAGTGATTTATCCGGCGCTGAAGGCAAATGGGTATTCATCAGCGAGCAACCTCAATGAACCGCGATTCACGCACAACCGTCACTTTGATTTCGCCAGGATACGTTAGCTGTTGCTCGAAAGCTTTTGCGATATCACGGCACATCTTGGCCGCCGATGCGTCGTCCGTATCCTTGGCACTAGCGATGACTCGCAGCTCACGACCAGCTTGAATCGCAAACGCTTGCTCGACTCCGGTAAAGCCTTTGGCGATGGTCTCCAGTTCTTCCATCCGCTTGATATAGCGTTCCAAAGATTCACGCCGCGCACCTGGACGCGAAGCACTGCAAGCGTCGGCAGTGGCGACTAGCAACGTATAGGGGTATTCGGTGAACAATTGATCGTGGTGTCCTAGCGCCGCGTGAACAACTTCGGGGCACTCGCCGTGACGCTTGAGCAAATCGGCACCGATCTTGGGATGGCCGCCTTCGAGTTCGTGGTCTGCTGACTTGCCGATGTCATGCAACAGTCCGCATCGCCGAGCCAGCGTGGCGTTGAGCCCAATCATTTCTGCCATTAGCCCCGACAAGAAACTGACCTCGATGCTATGCCGCAGAACGTTTTGAGAATAGCTGGTTCTAAAATGCAATCGTCCCAGCATGTGAATGATCTTTTCATGAAGACCATTTACGTCGACTTCTTCAGCGGCTTCTTGTCCTTTTCGACGGATGAATTGTTCGATTTCTTTTTCGGTCTGACCAACGAGTTCTTCGATCCGAGTCGGATGAATACGACCGTCGGCTATTAGTTTATCGAGTGACTGGCGGGCAATCTCGCGACGCACCGGATCAAATCCGCTAACGATCACAACACCAGGAGTATCGTCGATAATCACGTCGACCCCAGTCGCTTTTTCAAAAGCGCGAATGTTACGACCTTCGCGGCCGATAATCCGACCCTTCATTTCATCGTTTGGAATGTCGACGGTACTAGTTGTGGTATCGGCCGTGTGGGACGACGCGAACCGTTGCATCGCCGTCAAAAGAATTTCTTGCGACTTTTGTTCTGCGACTTCGTTCAATCGACGTTGATGCTTGAGAATGGACGCACCCATTTCACTTTGTAGATCTTGCTCAAGGACAGTCAGCAACTGCTTGCTCGCTTCTTCGCGAGACATGCCGCTTAGCCGTTGGAGTTCGGATTGTTGTTTTTGGACGCCACGTGCTAGCTCCTCATTCTTGCGAGTCGCTTCGTCGAGCCTTTCGGTAAGTTTCCGTTGCGTGGTTTCAACTAACTTCTCTTGTTTACGAACATCTTCGGAAGCCTGTTGCAAAGTTTCCTCTCGACGGTCAATCGCCTTTTCCCGTTTGCGAATCTCCTCCCGAGCTTTCTGGATTTCTTCGTCGATTTTGTTCTGAAGTTGGAGGGTTTTCTCTTTGGAATCTAATTCAGCTTGCTTGATGATGTTCGCCGCATCCAACTTGGCCTGTTCGGTCAAGCGTGCGGACTGGCTCTTGGAATCTTGGCCACGTGCCAAATTGATAACGTAGACAACGATGCCGCCGACGATTGTAGCAATCACGCCGACAAGTATGACCGTTGTGTTAACCATACCCTCTGCCAAGAGTAGGGCGTCCGTCGTATTGAACGTCTCGAAAATACTGACGATTATTTTTTGCACTGCGATGTCCTTGGATCATCGCACAATGTTACACGTGGCGTTCGAAAGCGACTGAATGAACTATAAAGACTGAAATTGACTGATGAATAGTTTTCTGAATCTTGTCGGGAATGGATGCGACCAACTCCCTACGCCCGCAGCCCGATAAAACAGCCGTTTGAAATTTTGGGCGAGTCGTACGAGCCTGAAAGTTCAGGCCACGCAAGAGCAGCGTATCGACGAATTGAACAGATCGACATAGGTCAGCAACCGCTCGATACGGAGCGAAACCCTCATTCCGAGTTTCTGTACTCGCAGAACGAACGTCTGTCGGGGCATTGGCCAAGACCGAGTTCCGAGCATGCCGTGCCCCAGTCACTTGCAAAAGCAGTAACGCGCCAATCTGTATCAAAACCAACAACATCAGAATCATGGAATGAAAATCAGTAGAGTCAACGGTAGTCAGGCATTCAGCTACAAATGTTTTTCGACATACTTCGGTAGCATTGTGCTAGGAGTTATTGTTCTTACTCGATAAAACAGGAGCCGAAAGGTCGTTGCAGTTCCGATGGAACGCTCCACTCCTTCTGGCTTGTCAATCGAAACTTATATTACCAGATCGGAGAGTTCCTGAAAATCAGACCTAAGGAAGTACGCTGCTGTCAATTTTCATGGAAAGCGAATATCCTTCAAAATCGAGCTTCTGGGTGATGTAACCCGCATAGTCGAACCTGGAAACTCTTGCCAAGTCATCCACCCGACACCTTATTCCGCCGCTTTCGTATGCGTCGGCCCGGAACTTTGATCCATAAAACTCGCCGTTAAGAATCCACAGATACCGCCTTTGCACCAATCTTGGCTGTCGGCGATTCCTGGCCAGCAAAACGGTGATTCCAACAAACCTTGTTTCAAACAGTATGAGCGATTCCGCGATTCTAACGATTGAGAATTCTATTTTAATCGCTTGGCCAATTTCGCATTGGTCCGGTATGACCATAGCGATAGGCTGCAGTGGCGGACCCGATAGTGTTGCTCTGTTGTGCGCTCTCAAACGACTTTGCCCGAGCAATTCACGGCTCCTAGTTTTGCATTTCAATCATCAGCTTCGAGGCCCTGCGAGCGATGGCGACGAGCAGTTCGTTGTCGACTTGGCGGCTTCACTGAATTGCATCGTCGCTGTTGGTCGAGCCGATGGTGGCCAATTCTGTTCAAGCTCCGATCGCCCCATGTCTTGGTCGCGTTCGACGGAACCTCGAACAGACGAAGCCCACTTGCGCGCGCTGCGTTATTCGTTCTTTGAATCTATAGCGTCAAGCTTTGGAGCACGCTATGTCGCATTGGCTCACTCCCGCGACGACCAAATTGAAACGAGTCTACTTAACTTGTTTCGCGGAACAGGCCTGGCTGGCTTGAGCGGAATGAAACCATTTCGGCCCATTCGATACGGCAGCGAAATTGTCGTGGCGCGTCCTTTACTCGGTACCAGCCGCCGCGACATCGAACTGTTCCTCTCTGCAATAGGGCAGTCATTTCGAACCGACGCATCCAATGCAGAAAGTGCGTATACCCGTAACTGGCTGAGAAATGAGTTGATGCCGATTATCGAAGAACGAATGGGCAGTTCCGTTCGGGACTCAATCGCGCGCTTCGTTAATGCATCGCAAGAAATTCAACAGTGGATTGAATCGTCTGCAAAACAGTGGAGCAACCAACGCTTTATACAATCCGAACCGAATGGATTCCGCATTAACGCGGCCGAATTAACAAAGCTGCCTTGGCCGGTCATACACGAAGTTTTGCGAACTTCTTGGATCGACAAAGAATGGGGATTGGGGGCAATGTCCCAGGAGCATTGGCTTGCCCTTAGAACTTTTATTCATGAATCGCAAAATCAGAAAAGCGTCAGCAAACCGACCATGCTGCCCGGTGCCGTTCAGGTACAATACCAAGATGGCAATTTTAGCTTTCAAAAATTACCTGCCCCATAACGCGTGCCTCAAGTTTCCTACCAGCATCCACGGCACATCGATCAACGAGGGAATTATCCATGGTGCGAAGTTTCTTGCGTGGCATTATTTCGCTCAGTGCCTTCGTCATCACTGTTGCCTACCCGTATTCGTTTGCTGCTACGCAAACCGAATCACCAAACATCGTTAGCACCGCAGTAAACGGTATCGTCTTTCAACATGCAGATTCCGTGCAAATCGAAATGGCTGCGTCGGCTCCTTTAGTAAAGTGGCCTATCGTTGCAGACTGGGATGATCGGGGACGATTGGTGATTGTCGAGTCAGCGGGAGTTCGACAAAGTGTCGAGGAGCAACGCATGACGCGGCCCCATCGCATGGTTCGCTTGG
This sequence comes from Pirellulaceae bacterium, assembly GCA_031373875.1. Lineage (GTDB taxonomy): Bacteria > Planctomycetota > Planctomycetia > Pirellulales > Pirellulaceae > JANMGV01. Next base: position 8,120 of record JANMNK010001198.1, read on the forward strand.
CAGATAACGACGGCGATGGCGTTTTCGATGATCGAATCATTGCAGCAGAAAATTTGGC
>JANMNK010000403.1:0-1995 GCA_031373875.1 Pirellulaceae bacterium
TGAAAATGGCCCCGTTTCAATCGTTGGTTACACGTATCGAATGAATTTGCTTCAGCCGCTTTTCAGTTTGGAAATTCCACCTCAGGCAAGTACGTTAGATTCCTGAACGACCAGGGGAGAGTTGCTCAAACTGGCATTGGAATTCAGCAGACGTACTTTGCCCCTCAAGTTATCCAGCAAAATGGTATTGACACTCTGCTAAAGTATTTGGCGTCGGATCGTTCCCAAGAAGTCGATTTGAAAGTAATCGATGAATTGCGAAGCTTTCTATTCGGTCCACCAGGATCGGCGGGAATGGACGTTGCCGCAAATACGATTCAACGTGGACGCGACCACGGCTTGGCTAATTACAATGCTACTCGAGTTGCCTATGGTCTTCCTCGCGTGACAACTTTTGCCGAGATTACGACGAATACGGGTTTGCAGCAAGCACTTCAAAATAATTACGGAACGGTTGACAAAATTGACTTGTGGGTCGGTGGTCTTGTAGAAAAACACCTTCAAGGTTCAAGCTTCGGTCCTTTGTTTACTCGGATCATCGCAGATCAATTTCAACGGCTTCGGGATGGTGATCGATTTTGGTACGAGCGAGAATTCCAAGGCCAGGAACTTACCGATATGCGTGCAACGACGCTGGCAAGCGTCATTCGGAACAATACAACCATCACCAATTTGCAGGTCAATGTTTTTGAGTTTCGAGCTGAAATCGCAGGACGTGTGATTACGGATGCGAATGCTAACGGAGTCCTCGAAAGCGGCGAGCGCGGGATGGCCGGCGTTGTCGTGCAATTGCAAAACACCCGAGGTGTTGTAATGGCAACAACGACGACAAATTCGTTAGGTCAGTACCGATTTCAGAAATTGAATGTAGGCATTTACAGGATCAGTATTGTCCTGCCAAACGGCTATCGCATGACGACAAGGCTCCCGATAGACGTTTCTATTACAAAAGGCATGCTCGTAAATAATGTCGATTTCGGATTGGCAACGATCTAACGTCTTGCGAAGAATGCAGGGCTAGAAGTTGCCTATTGTCAGCGGCTAACAGAACTTTTGCAAAACTGGATTTAAGCGTGGAAAAAGACAGTTTATAGGAGTTAAGCTTGGATTTGTAGAACTGGCGCGGGAATGCGAGTCGGAGGATCGATTTCGCACCGAGGCTTAAGCCATGCTTGCAATTGTCGAGTTTCCAAGTGTGGTTTGTAAAGCAATGGAAGATTATGGAGATCTGTTTTAGTGTGGGCCGCAACGCAAACATTTTGCGGAGTACCTAACAGGTCTGATGATGGCCGAGTACAAAACCGTAACGGGAATCAATGTTGAGTTCGCGCAAACGACTGATCAATCCTGCTTGAATCGTTTTCTGACAGATTCCAAATGGGATATGGAAGCGTTGAATTCTAGGCGATTGGAGTTGATGCAGCAGGACCCAGACACGCGATACCACAAGCGAGGCGTGATTGCTATCGACAACACACTCATTGATCATGATGGCAAGCTGATCAAGGATGTGGGATGGTTTTGGGATCATGCGGAAGAACGCTCTAAGATCGCGCACGGCTATTTGATCGCAAACTACGCGTGCCCTAGCAACAAGCATTACCCATTGGAGTTGCGACGCTTCAAGAAGCGGGAACAATGCGAAACCACCGGAGAGACCTTTCAAGACCATACGCAACTGTCTTGTGAATTGGTAGACTGGGCTTGTGAGCGTGAAATCCCTGGAGAATTTGCATTCGATAGCTACTTTACCAATGCGGAAATCTTGAATTACATTGATTCAAAGCCAACGGGACGTTCTCGCGGTTATGTTGCTGATCTGAAAATGAATCGCAAAGTGGAATGGAGAGGGAGGGTTATTGGCGTAACCAAATTGGCTGCAACGATCCCCGCATCCGATCGCACAGAGATCCGGAAAGGTGATGTACGTCAGTGGTGCTTTACGACAACTCTAAAGATCCCCAAAGTGAATCATCGCGTCCGTATCGTCATCAT
>JANMNK010001244.1:0-4326 GCA_031373875.1 Pirellulaceae bacterium
GATATCGATAGTCCTAATTTGGATACAGGTCAATTAACCATTCAGATTGGAGCTGACGGTTCCGTAAATGATCAACTAAGCATTCGCAATCTTGGGAGCATCTCGACAAACTCTTTTAGCCAGGTCCTGTATTCTGGCGTAGTCATGGGCACCTATTCTGGAGGTGTTGGCCAAAATCCCTTGCAAATATTATTGAACTCATCGAGCACTCCGCTAAAACTGCAAAGCCTTCTACGCAATATTGTTTATTCCAATTCATCGGAACTGCCTGCTCCCATTCGAACCGTCACAACTCAACTGACGGATGGTGATTCCGGCACAAGTCAAGCGACCAGCAAATCGATCGAAGTCGTTTCAATTCCCGATCCACCTGTGATCACCGACTTTGGGAGCCCTATAGCCTTTACCGAAAACTCTTCGCCCATACTAATATCAACAATGTCCACCGTGACCGATATCGATAGCTCGAATTTTAATTTGGGCACGTTAACGATTAAGGCTTCGTTAAATGCGAAAGCAGAGGATCGGTTTACGATTCGAACTGCAGGGAACATCTCGACGAATCTTGCCAACGAAGTCCTGTATGCTGGAATTGTGATCGGCAACATCGCAGGGGGAATCGGTACGTCACCGCTGGTAGTAAGTCTCAACGCGAATGCTACGTCAGCAAAAGTTCAAGCAGTACTCAGGAACGTCATCTACCAAAATGTTTCTGACAATCCGTCTGTACTTCCAAGGACTGTCTGGGCTCGGTTGACTGACGGTAATGGCGGCAACAGCATTCCTGTTACCAAAGTACTTAACATTGTTCCGACAAACGATAGACCGATAATTGGAGATTTTGGAACAGACGTATCGTATGTTGAAAACGCTTTGCCGCTATTAATTTCTCCAACTTCAACAATTGTGGATATCGATAGCCTGAATTTTGATTCCGGTTCTTTAACGATCAAGGCATCCATCAACGCAAAAGCAGAGGATCGATTTGCGGTTCGGACAGCTGGAAACATTTCAACAAATCCAGCCAATGAAATCCTTTATGCTGGAGTAGTGATTGGAAACATGACAGGGGGAAGGGGCACGTTACCGCTTGTAATAAATCTCAATGCCGTTGCTACACCTGCGAAAGTACAGGCACTAATCAGAAATGTCAGCTACTTAAATGTCTCCGACAACCCTTCTGCAATTCCGAGGACAGTTTGGGTCCAAGTGACCGACGGTGACGGTGGCACCAGCATTTCAGTTACCAAAAAAATCAACGTTTTACCGACAAACGATGCGCCGGTTTTGTCGGAAATCGATGGAACTGTAGCTTATACGAATTTAGCTTCACCGATTTTTGTTGGTACCAGTTCGGGATCAACACAGCCGACCGCGACTGTAACCGACGTTGACAATTTCAATTTCGATGGTGGTAAACTGACCGTACGCATTTCGTCCGGCGGCCATGCTAGCAATCGCATTGAAATGAGCGGTACTGTCTTTACGATCGACGCAAACAATAACCTACTTCGAAATGGCACGGTCATTGGTTTATTGAATACAAACGCTGGTATCGGTTTCTCCAAGTTTGAAGTGACTTTTAATTCGCTAGCAACAGCGCCAGTCGTTCAGCAACTCTTAAGATGCATCAAATTTCGCACCACCAACAACTCCAGCGTAATGCTCAGAACTATTTCTTTCGCTTTGACTGATGGTGACTTGGGTACGAGCAGTACGCTAACAAAAATAATCAATGTTCATTAGGTTTTAGATGTTTCGCATGATTCCCTTCTGTTTCTTTGCACTACAAGATTCGTACGCGAGATTGGAGAAGCAAACAAGAATGCGTTTTCGTCACGCTATCGTTCATTTGGACTTGCAGGCTTCAAAACAGAAGTGCCTCGGGCGTAAAAGATGATCTTGAGTTGAAACGGATAATTTCGGAATATCCGGTCATTAAGTGTTTTTGATTCCAAGGTCAGGATGACTGCGGATCCGTCGTGTACTCATGGAAGAGAATGGCCCTCGAAGTATGGCGTCGAACGCGATTTTCAAAGATGCAGATTGGCTTCTCGGCCCGCAACCCGTCTCGCGAAAATCCAAACAATACGTTTGGTTATTCACAGGGGTCGCCTCGGGATTCTTGTTATTTATTTTTTGGCCCAGCGCAAGCAACAGATATCGTGAGCGTCAAATCAACGTCGCGTTGAAGTCAGCGAAAACTACTCACGAAAAAGCGTCCGCGATCAGTTCCTTGGCCTCTCTGCTACCGAGTAGTTTGCCAAAGGTAGTCGAAAATCTTGCCTCCTCAGATTCCGAAACAGCCCGACTAAGTTACCGAGTACTCAACGATTACTTGGATAAACTGGTCACAAAACCAGAACATAAGCGACAGGCAGACACGCTTTTAATCACCACGGCTTTGGCCGGATATCAATCGAAATTTTCCGGCGAATCACAGCTGCTTGCCTCCAAGATTGCTTCCCGAATTTTCGCCAGCACCATGTCCGACGACGGTCCTAACGGCGGCGATATCGCTAACACGGCCGAGTTGATCCTGATTGCACAGAGCACTGCAATTGCCTCGGATCAGGAGCAGGCCTTGCCACGCGGGTCACGATCGTCAAACGTAAGTCGATTTGCAGAAATCGACCAACCCGCCGCGTCATCACACACCACACAGTCGGCTGCAAATGCCCCCGATGTCACGTCGATATTGAATCAGTATTTGGCTTTCCAAGATCTGCAAGCACAGCAACAAATCCCCGATTGCACGGAATGCAATGTTCCGTCCTGCCAGTCGCAAACAGCGTGCGACTCAAGTCAATTGGGGCAAATTGAGCGATTCTGTTATGACACCAGTTTGTGTAAATCGAACTTGACGGAAACGTCCTACTTGAACGATCGCGAGACGATCCCCCTGTCTTCGATCCCCCTGTCTTCGACAGCGTCGACATTTTCGAAAATGGATACAGGAAGCGTTGTTCGTTTTTTAAATGACGAACACGCTATTTCGGCTCGCGAAGCAGCAGACGAACTGCGGCGTCGTGGCATGACTTTGAAACAATTAAGATTTGCGATCGATCTAGCGAATGGAACGAGCGAACAACGCCTCCATACTTTGGATAAATTTTCAGCGTCTGAAATCTCCAATCCGATTCCTTGGTTGGTTTGGATGGCACAAGACGGTCAACGCGAAGTTCGACTCAAGGCGATCGCGACGCTTGCAAAAGTGGGCACCGACGAAGCCAGACTTCAACTTCGCGTACTCCTAAAAAATGAGACCGATCAATTGGTTGCCGCTCAAATTCGACATTTACTTAATATCCCCACGGCTACATTCGCATCCAAACGTCAATAAGAATTGGCATCAAGGGTTGATCCCTGGCAGGAGGCCAAGATCATGTTCCAAAAAATCAAAATTCTCGGATTGTCGTTTACCGGTTCGCGCAGTCATAAATCTCTTCTCGCAATCGTGACTGGGTTCGCCATGTCCAATTGCATGTTCGGCCAAGACGCGAAACCTAGGATGATGTTTGTCAAAGTGGAACAAGCCGCTGTCCATTGCGGGCCCGACAAAACTTACTACCCAACTTCGCTGCTCAAGCGAGGCGACTCCGTAGATGTTTATCACCAAACGGACAATGGCTGGGCCGCTATCCGCCCTCCTCAAGGCAGCTTCGACTGGCTAGCCGCCGAAAACGCATACTTGCTCCCCGGCGGAACGCTTGCTGAAGTCGTCGGGAAACCGATGCCAAGCTGGATTGGTTCGGACATGGGAACTCCTAAACGCTATCGATGGCAACTTGAGCTTCAACCAAGTCAACAAGTGCGAGTCCTTGGCGAAACGCGACAAGCAATCGAAGATGGAAAAGAAAAACTTTGGTACAAAATCTCTCCACCCCCGGGAGAATTCCGCTGGGTCCAAGCAGCTATCCTCGTTGAACAACCGATTGCTGTAGACCAATCGCCGGAAGAGAAAACTGCTGCTGGCCGAATCGTCTCCACCGCTCCAAATCGATCGGATAATACGGACCCGAGCGTTCAACAAGCGCATTATGTTCAAGGCGAAGAAGAAATTGTACTCGGACCGCGAGAAGAGATCATTTTCGGGCCCGGCGACGAGTTTATTGGCGATTCCGGCGAGACGCTCTATTCTCCCGACTCGTACGATGAGGAGTTCATCTCCGACGAAGGAATCATCTCAGAACCGTCGATCGATGAACCTATGGTGTTCGAAACCGATTCTTGCAATGGATGTTTCCTTTCTCGATTCGGCTGCGGCTGCTCTTGCCGACCGAATCCGAACGAAGGCATGTTCGTTCACAAACTCAATGGCGTACT
>JANMNK010001263.1:0-8510 GCA_031373875.1 Pirellulaceae bacterium
TCCTTGGAACAGGTGGCCTGTCCGCTGATGTCGTTTGGCGCACCAATTTGCGTACCCGCTCAGCAAGTACTGCATCCCGCGTGACAAGTTGGGCTTGGGAGTCCTGACAAAGAGATGGATATGATGAGGCATCCAAACATATGCAAAGACTTCCCAACCGGTTCGGGTGACTGTCTTGGCCAAGCCATCGGTCATACGCTGATAGTCACCGTCGATATGAAAAATCGCTTGACGACCATTCCCTCGTGCCATCAAATGATAGATTGCGTTCGGAAATTCAATTCGTAGTGGTCTCGCCATGCCAACAACCGACCACGCAACGACCTGCCTGTAAACCGAACACAGGGTCTGACCCCGGAGGCTTCCCCTGGATACAACTTGAAGGAATTGCTTGACCGTTTGCCTCCGAGGTTTTAATGACGCTGAGATAGGCTGACAATAAACGGGTGTTACCAGCAACCTGACAACTATTAATCCGTGTGAGAAACGAGTCTAAAACCCCTGCATTTTCGCGCGTTGTGATAAGAGTGCGATGGATTTGACGATTTCCAGCGTGCCGCAGCACTTAAACCGAGTCATTGGTACGTTTCGGAAAGCAAGCCTTACTCGAGTTTATTGGCAATCGCGTGGCGGGTCGCCGGTCACACCTACAATAATCTGAAAGAATAAGTGCTAATGCTCTTTCAGTCTCGGTTCAGCTAAGAACGTGGAGAAACGCAGGAAATGACAGAGCACAATCCGTATTCAGCACCATCGAATGATGCTACAGATTCCAAGAAACCATACAAACGGTCCAGTGATAGTATTTCGTCTCTGGCAAAGCTGCAGTTGGCGAGCGGGACGGTTTTTTGTGTTGTGTGGATTCAACTTGTATACTCAGTTATCGCTGCAATTCCACGCTATTTAAACTTCACTGCTCGTCAGAAAATCGAGTGTGCCCTTACTCTCACTGTCCTATTCATCGCATTGCTTGTCCCATCGACGATCTTGATCCTGGGAGCATGGAGAACGATTCGTTCAGATGACAAACAGTCTACATTTGTCGCTTTTCAAACAGTTTTCTGGAGATACACAGTTGTAATCGGGTCGATTGGGCTCATTACATTGACTTGGTTTTTCTTTGTTCGCGATCTGTAGCCGTTCACCGCTTGGCCTGACTGATTAGTCGGGTTAGGCGGTTGAGATTTAGGGATTGGGTGTTGGTTTCGTGCAATTGGGCGGTCATCGCTTTGGAGTGAGTCAAGAGTCAAGTGCCACCCATCTGCCTTGTTCTTCTGGCGACTATAGCCTTTAGGTAACGAGAGTTTTTTTGGGTGGGATGGCAAGGGCGGGACGGTATGGAAAGGCGGGAAGGCATGGAAGGGAAGGGCAGGGGGTTTTGTTTAGGACGGGAGGACTAGGGACGGACCGGGAGATCCGTCCTACGGGGTTGTTGGGGTCATCAATAGGCGAAGGATTCGGCGTCTTGGGCGGGGGCTTGTTGGTAGCCGGAGGGTTCCATGGAGCATCCGGCGCGGCCTTGGCTTACGCTGCGGATGGCGCTCGAGTAACCGAATAATTCTTTGAGAGGTGCGTGGGCGATGATGAGCGTTTGGATGCCACGGTTTTCTGTCTTTTCAATGATGGCGCGGCGCTGCTGCAAATCGCCGACGACATCACCCATGTAATCATCAGGCGTGGTGATCTCAAGCTTCATGACAGGCTCGAGCAACGTCGGTCCGCCTTGTTTCAACCCTTCATCGAATGCATCGTTCGCAGCGATCCGGAACGCAATTTCGTCCGAGCCAATTTCGTGCATTTCGCCGCCAAGAATACTTACCCGAATCCCCGTCAGCGGGAATGAGCCGATCATACCGCCGCCGGATGCTCGGCTTCGCAATTCCTCAAGTACAGCTTGACGCAAATTCTCGGGCAATAACTTTTCGGGTGGCGTTCTGTCCAACACAATGATTGCGGCCGACTGATCCTTGAGCGGTTCCATCTCGATGTCAATTTTGGCAAATAGCTGCTGTGCACCAACTTGACGGTTACACTGACCTTGAACGCGCGCTGTCTTGGCAATGGTCTCGCGGTAGCTGACTCGCGGTTTATAGAATTTGACATTCAAATTGAAATCGCGGGTCAAGCGATGCTTGATAACGTCCAAGTGCAATTCGCCCATGCCGCTGATCAAGGTCTGTCCCGATTCCTCGTTTTCAACAGCTTGGAATGTTGGGTCCTGCCGCTTGAGCATTTCAAGAACCTCGGCCAACTTCTTTCGCTCTGCGGTGTTCTCAGGCTCGATAGCCATCGACAGCACGGTTTGGGCGAACTGAATCGATGGGAGTTCGATAATATCGCGAGTATCGCAAAGCGTATCGCCAGTAATCGAATAACGCGGGCCGATCGCACAAGCAATATCACCGCACTGCAGTTTTTGCACTTGGCCTTGTCGCTCTTTGCGTGTCGCGTGAATTTGCCAAAGCTGGGCGACGTTTTCTTTCTTGTCGCGATTAGGCACATACACTCGCGAGTTGGAGTCCAACGATCCCGAGTAGACTCGAATCCAGTACAAGTCACCCGTTTTTGCCGGAAGGATCTTAAAGACGAGTCCGCAAAACGGTTCGCTCGGATCCGGATTACGAATAATTTTCTTGTCGGGTTTCTTCGGATCGATGCCTTCGACGGGTGGTCGATCAAGCGGACTTGGGAGGAATGCGTTAACGCCGTCCAGCAACGGCTGAACGCCGAGACCATGAAGTGCAGAGCCACACAAAACGGGCTGAATTTTTTGAGCCACGCACGCTTCTCGAAGTACGCGTCGGATCATTTCCGCTGGTATTGGCTTTTCCTCCAAAGCCAACTCCATCATGTCATTGCTCAGCGTATAAAGTTTTTCCAGCATCTCATCGCGCCAAGCCTTGGCATCTTCCATCATCTCGGGCGGGACATCTTCGATGTAAAGCGTCTTTCCGCCGTCGGCAGCTTCGAAGCGAATGAACTTCATGTCAATCAAGTCGATGATCCCGCGAAATGGATCGCTGGTGTGTGCCGGCCCCATGCCGACGGGGATTTGAATGGGCAATGGATTGGCATGTAGTCGGGGGGCGATCTCCTCGAGGACGCGATAGTAGTCAGCGCCTTCGCGATCAAGTTTGTTGATAAAGACGATACGAGGCACGCCATACTTGTTCGCTTGTCGCCAAACCGTTTCGCTCTGGGCTTCGACGCCTTCGCGACCGCTGAAAACGACGACAGCACCGTCGAGCACGCGAAGGCAGCGTTCGACTTCTGCCGTAAAGTCCACGTGCCCTGGAGTGTCGAGCAAATTGATCGTGCATGCTTTCCAACTGAACGTCACGCAGGCTGCAAAGATCGTGATCCCACGTTGTTGCTCTTCTGGATCATCATCGGTTTCCGTTGTACCCGAATCGACGGAGCCGGCTCGATGCTTGGTCCCACTCATGTAGAGCATCTGCTCAGTAACCGTAGTTTTCCCCGCATCGATGTGGGCAATGATGCCAATGTTTCGGATCTGAGATAGTTCGCGTGCCATAAGAAAATAACTTCATGCCTAGAGTAAGAATCATTGAGGCACTTTTTTAACTTGAATCCGCAAAATCTGCCATGCCCGTTGCACGATTCGCGGCACAAAACCAACAGGAGTAACACTTTAACGCCGCACAATTTCAAAGCAATCGTTACCGCGATGGGTCAGCTATAAAAGTGGCGGCAAAATGCAGAGTAAAGGAGCGCGTTTGCCAAAGGCCGCTTGCAGCGAATTCTGAAACTACAACCATCGAAATCAATGAGCGTTTTTGGCAAGTTCATGCAACCGGCGAGGCAGCGTCGGGGGGAACAATGCGATCGAGTACTCTCGCGAATTGCGCACCGATTCGGTTCTTTCAAAGGCCAACGAGTCGGCAAATTTAATCGCCAGCGCATGCCGATAATCTGTGGCTAGTTGTGCTAGTTCGGAATTGATGCCACTGATTTCCGCATGCCAGAATTTGCGTTTGCCGATCTCCGGAATCTCATTCAATAACCGACGTTTGGCGGCAACTACGCGTTCAAGTTCTGGCTGTAGATTTTTATCACCATCCAATTTTATTCCGCGAATATTCTCGACGTGATAATAGGAATCACGAATTTGCTGTCTCAAGTGAGCCGTATTGTCCGCCTGCTGCTCACTACTTTCGAATGGTATACGCATCGTAGCGGTCGCAACTGCGTAGCTTGGCGGTTTCATGTTCAACCAGCGCTCGATGATCAAATCTGTCAGTTGGTCGTACTTGCCTCCGCCAATGCCGTGCACGAATAGATCGGCAATAAAGAGTCGTAAGAACATAGTTGTCGTCAAAGCACGAGTACGAATAAAATACCCTTCTTCATTGGCCTGTTTCCAATCGGACAAGAACTGTTCGTCCGAGGCCATCGACAAACGCACCATCGACGAAACACCGTCGCCCAACTCCCAAAAACCTTGATGGGTTCGAACGAAGACAGGACGGCGAACGGGATCGTTCCTGTGATAAACCCAGAGGGCTGCTTCGGTCCAATTGCCTCTCGTGTGCAGTGCAGGGACGGGATGCGCGGCGTTGCGAATGCGGTGGTCTTTGCGATACACGTCCCGGCATTCATTGTAGATCTCAGCAAACTTGTTTGCTTCTCGCATCAAAGCCTGACAAAAGAAAGCAAATCCTGCTGATCTCCCTAATCGACTCATGGGCAAGTCGGCGGTATTCAGGCCTTCGGCCAACTCCGCTTGGTGACGAGCAAACGAGTACGCTTCGCCAATCGGTCGGCCTGCAGCAATCTTCCGAAGCACATCCGGCCAAAAACGGTTTGCAAGTATATCGGGTTCGCTGCCGGCAAATCGCGTCTGCAAAGTCTCTGGGAACTTTTTCCAACCGTCTTGGTCGGTAGCGAAACGCATCTCCCAAGGGATCGCAGGCAAAGGTGGCTCGGGGCCAATCAGTTCCTGAATGAGTGTCCCTTGCGGATTGAGGACTGGAACTCGCAACGCGACGCTTCGGCAAAGGTCGTGATCGATTTGCAAGTTTACGGCACTCGCACCCATGCTCTGTGCCAGTGCCGAAATAAAAAAGTTCTTGAACCAAACGCCCGCATGATAAAGCTCGGGCTGATGGCCTCCGAGTATAAACAGGCCTTCGTCCGAACTCTGCGGAGAGCTCCAAATTCCCGTCTGTTGATCTTTGGCTAAACACTCAAGCAAATCGGCGCGCGACCGACTTCGGACGTCGGCGAAGTCATGGTTGCCAAAAGCAACCCGAGCCGTTCTCAGGCGATCGTGATTATCAACGGCCGCCTCAGGAAGCCGACCTCGTGACGGGTAGACGAACGCCTGACCGTTTTCTGCAGGCGCTCGATAAGACTGAAACGCCGATGGGTCGGCATCCTCCACTACGGGCACTCCCCGCAACTACCACATGGTTCGGGCAACCGAAAACCTCGGGCTTGCATGGTTGCGATACTTTCGTCGACAACTTGACGGTAGTACCGCAATCGCTCGGTCGCTTGATCCAACGCGCCACCAAACGAACGACTTAGGTCAAGATAGATCAACGGCACGGGAACTTCGATAATTCGCATCCCTTGCATAGCCGCTTGAACCCACAACTCCAAAGGCATCGCGTAGCCGAAATTCGTGATATCCAGTAACTTCAATGCTTCTGTCCGATAAGCTTTAAATCCGCAGAACGCGTCGGTCAAGCACAACCCCAATCGGTCGTTGATCTCGGAAGTGATCGTACGATTGATCTGCATTCGCTCAGCGGGAGGTTGGCTGTCGCCATCGTACTTTTTCAAGTAACGACTGCCGGAAACTATGTCGGCATCTCGGCAAGCTCGTACGAATCGTGGAATGCGCTTGGGTTGGTGTTGACCATCGCAATCGAGCGTTACAACGAATTCGTAATCATTTTCGATTGCGTGCCGAAACGCGGAAACAAGCGCTGCTCCGTAGCCACTGTTCTTTTCGTGCCGAATCACGGCGATATCGTTCCGCTGTGCCAACAAATCAGGTGTCGGGTCTGTAGAACCGTCGTCAACAACCAAAACATGTTCGGCGTATTTGGTGACTTCGTTGAGTACGGAATGTACATATCCAGCTTCGTTGTAAACGGGCAAAGCCGCTAGCCATTTTTTTTGCATCGTTCCATTCTCCAAAAAAAGCGATACCCACCTCAGGGTATCGCTATTGCATTCTAGGCACGCGAGTCAAGTCGTCAACGAAAACCCAGCCGTTGTCGCCGTTTACGCATCAAATATGTGAGATTCCGCGCGATTTTAGAAATCGGAGGGGTTTGGGAAACTCTGACGGATGCTCGGATGTGGCAACCCGTATCGGACGATCAAGCTCCGGTTACTGCAACATGGCGTAGAGAATTAGGTTAATCGCTATACGCGTCGCATCTTCTTGTGGGTAGCCTTTGCACTGCAACGAACCGCGACTTTCCAAAGCACAACTCAAATCGTAGGGTGAAAAAATCGCAATGGGCCGGTCTTTCCAAACCAGCATTTCTAGTACGGGTGGACCTTCGCGCCGTTGCAATTGAATACCGGCTTCTGCGTCGCCAATAGGATCGACGATGGTGACTTTTTGAATGTCGTAACCGTTGAACTCTTGCGTTAGCATCGGATGGTCCGGAGGAACCGCTTGCAAACTGGCTTCGGGAAAAATCTCGCCCAACTCTTTTCGCAGACTCTCGGCGAAAGGCTGACAGGCACAGATTGCGTCGCCCAGCAAAAAGCCACCATTTTCAAAATACTTCCTCAGCGACACTCGTTCTTCATCGGTAAACTGGAAACTTGTTCGTCCATGGATATAGACAAGCGGATATTTTTCAAGTTCGCTGTCAACGACTGGGACGATCACAATATTTCGCGAAACGTCCGACTGCGTTTCTTTATTGAAACGCTGCATCAAATTGGGGATGGCGCGGGGAACGTCGTCGGATCCGCCGGAATGCTGAAGCTTTGGCAAGATCAACATGCCGCGTTCAAACAGCCCACTTTCGGCGATCGGCTCTAAAACTTCGACCCGATCAAGTTTGTCTTTCAAGTCCCGGCCCGTCGCATAAGCAACGACGTTCAGTCCAATCTTGACGGCGTTGTCCAAGTCAGTCTGCACTTTAGCTGGGACCTTTAATGGGATACCGTAAGGTCGGCTCAACTCCCAACGGCATGTCAGACTCATCGGAGAGTATACGATGCTCGTTCGACAACAAGCGTCAATTCCATAAAGCCAAAAATCTTCGGGCATCGATGACGGATCTAATTTTGACTCCGCAAACCAGACAGGGTGCGTGATCGGCAATTTCTTCAGCGGCAAGCCGAATAACTCTTCAACCAATTCGCGAAAGGATTTGTCGAAAGCCGCGCCATCGCAGCCATCGCCATTGCAAGCTTCGGCAAAGATGAACCCGCCTTGATCAACATAATCCTTTAGCAGTTGCTTTTCGTTTGCCGTAAATTTCAGCTTCTTGCTGCCACTTATAAACAAGACTGGTGCTTCCAGCAGATCTTCGATGCGCGAAGATTCGATTGCGACGGTTTGCCAAGACAAATCGCGTTTCCAAACTTGCTCGATATGACCGGTAAGATGCACAATCGAGCGTCGATGCAAATTCCAATCGGACTCGCCATAGCGAAGTCGATTGATGACAACTTGCCGTTTTCCTTTTGACAAAAATAACAAAGCAAACGATGCGCTTGTGACCTGATCGTCGCCATCTGCGAAAAAACCTTGAATGACATCTTGCTTGCTCAAGATTTCTTCGCTGCCTTCGCGATACCAATCGTGTTCGCCAATATTCCGCAATCCAGTTAGTCGGCCGACTCGTTCGAGAGCGTACATGTAATAAAGCCAATACGATTTTTGCGGCGGGTTGACTTTGACTGAAAAATTCCGCGACAGCCATTCAACGCCCATGTCAATCCGATTCAAGCCACCGTCCATACCACAGCAATCAATCTTGTCGCCGCGAACTCGGGCATCGCTCGAACGCAATGCGTCGTCGGTGATCAGCAGTGAAGCTATCCCGGCACAAGTCATGCTGCCCGACGTCCCGTCACTGTGATAATCCCAACCGCCGTCTCTTCGTTGCAGCGACAGCCAGTAGTTTTGTGCTCGCTCAAGGGTCTCTACCGGAACTTCGATCCCAATCCTCTGAGCTTCCCAAAGCGCCAGGACGGCGAACTGACTATTGGAAGGGTCTGTATGGAAACCGATGGCTTGACTATAACCCCAACCGCCGTTGCCTTGTTGCAGCTCAACCAGCATCTGAATGTTCTGCCGAATTCGAGCCAAATCGACTTTGGGTTCGGCTGCACAGAAGACCATGACTTGGAGAGAAATTTCATAGACCATCGTGGGCGGCGTTGAGCGAATAAATTTGAGCGCTTTGCGGATGGTAGGATCATCGGGCGGCAGACCGCAGTTCAACAATGCTAAGGTTGCCAACGCGGTTTGGCCTGAATTATAAGTTCCTTGTCCATCCCACTTGCCG
>JANMNK010000001.1:0-1509 GCA_031373875.1 Pirellulaceae bacterium
AAGACATGAATCCGGTAGGCAAACGACGCCACACAAGCGAAGAGCAGGATAGCTTGAGCGATGAGATGGCAAAGTCGGGTATCGTCGCACTTGAGCGTCGATCTTCAATCAAGGATCGGAAATGAAGCCGCTAAAACCCAAGCATTTCAGGAGCAAAAATGGCGCTTGCCGATTTAGATGATGTGCAGACTGATTGCATCGTAGCTGATTGGAGCATGCCGGGCTTAAATGGTTTCGATCTTCAACGTCGATTGATCGAACGAAGAAGCCCCATTTCGCTCGTGGTGATTTCTGGCAAGGTCGACGTGAGCGCCGCTGTCAAGTTCATGGAGCAAGGCGCTGTTTCGGTTATTCAAAAACCGTTCGCCACACAAGATCTCGTTCGCTGTGTTCAGAAAGCAATTTTGGCCACGCGGCAACGTCGTCAGGAATTTGAAACGACGCGAACGAGCATCGAAAAATATCGACGATTGGACACAAAGGAAAAAGAAGTCCTGGGCTGCATACTTGATGGGCTACAGAACAAGGCGATTGCATCGCATCTAGACATCAGTCCGCGAACGGTTGATCGACGCAGAAGTTCGATCATGGAAAAGCTGAAAGTGGATTCGGTTTCCGAATTGGTCCAAGTCGTCGCGTGTATCCCAAACGATATGCGATGAAAGATTGTTTTCGTTCCTCTTCAAACTGATTTCTACTCAGTCCCGGACCTAACTAAGCGGCGACGTTTTTCAACTTCGCCGCTTTGTCGTTATCGCTCGCGGTCCTGTTTCTACTCAACGTCCTACTCCCCGTAGTTGAATCGTTGCCGGTTTTGTGGACTGGGTGATCTTACTTGAGCGTAATCGTAATCGGTCTATGATCGGAGCCGGGTGCGTTACTTTCTACGCCGCGATCAAGGGTTACTGCAGCGGCGTTCGTCAACGCGTGGTCGATTGGGACGCCCAGGTGACCAAGCAGAGAGGGCCAAGTAGCGAACAACCCTCGCTCGGCACGCGTATCTTGAATGCCCGGCGTGGTTACTAAGTCACAAAAACCCGGCGACCAAGGCGTGGTGTTGAAATCCCCAATAGCGCAACTAGGCTGGTCGGACTGCAAGAGCCACGCACCGATTGACTTTAGCTGTTTGTCGCGCCATTCCGCGCGGCTAAAACTGACGGGCGAAAAGGTATGAACTGCCAGCAGCCTGTAGCTGGCAGAGTTGGGCGATTCGGGGACTTGTATTTCGATCGCTTGATTCCCGATGCTGGTCAGCGGAATTTCGTTGAACCGAACATTCGGCAGCTTGCTCAAGACGACCGCCCCCCCCGAACTCCAAGCTGGATTCCAGAAATTGCATGCATAGCGTTCTCGAAGCGGTTCGAGCAACGTCCCCATAGGCTTGTTGACTTCCATCAAGATCACAATGTCCGCATCTTGCCGCTCCAGGAGTTCGATAACGTCGGCTGACTGGTTGTTCATCAGCAAGATATTCCATGCCAAAATCCTGAGCCCCCCGCTGCTATCGGT
>JANMNK010000004.1:0-2274 GCA_031373875.1 Pirellulaceae bacterium
CGATTCGACCAAGCTACTTTCTCCCGAAGATCGCGATCGCGTTGCCAGGCTGCAATGGTATGCGCGGCAAGTTGTCGAAGGTCTCACGGTCGGCACGCATAGGTCGCCTCACAAAGGTTTTAGCGTCGAATTCAAAGAGCACCGTCAGTACGTTCGCGGCGATGAAATTCGTTCGATCGATTGGAAACTGTTCGGCAAGACGGACCGGCTGTACATTCGACAATACGAAGAAGAAACCAATCTGCGAGCCACCTTGGTTGTCGATCAAAGCGGGTCGATGAAATACAAAGGGCACCAAGGCGACGGTGTCAGTAAACACGATTTCGCCGTTCGACTCGCGGCGTGCTTGGCGTATTTATTTGTCGGCCAACATGATGCCGTGGGGCTTGCGACGTTCGATACAACGGTGCAAAGCTACATCCCGCCGCGAAACCGTCCAAGCCACTTGAGCGGTCTGTTGACAATGTTAGCCACCTCCGAATGCGGTGGCGAGACTCGTCTATCCGATGTGATTAACTTGCTCGCGCCAAAAATCAGGCGTCGCGGGGTCGTTATACTCATTTCGGATTGCTTTGATGACGCGGAAAGCCTTTTGCGTTCGCTGTCCTTCCTACAACACGCTCACAACGACGTCGTGATCTTTCAAGTCTGGCACCCCGACGAATTGACGTTCCCATTTTATTCGCGCACGCAGTTTCGATCTCTGGAGAAAGCGTCGGATCAAAAAGTTATCGATCCCCACCAAATCCGAAAAGCATACTTGAGCAATCTCGAAAAGTATCGCCAAGCCTTGAGCGATGGTTGCAAACAACGCCGCATCAGTTTGATCCCTTGCAGCACGGATCAATCCCATTCAAGCCTTTTGGCATCGTTTATCAGCCAACGAGGAATTGGATAATGGGATTCCTCAACGCAATCTTACTGTTCGGTGCGGCTTCCTTGGCTGTTCCGCTAATCATTCATCTATTGAATCGCTCCAAGTTCCAAGTTCTCGACTGGGGCGCGATGCACTTGCTGCAAGCAGCCGAGTTGCAGAACTCCAGACGCATTCAGTGGCAATCGATCCTCCTGTTGCTGATTCGCTGCGGCATCCCGTTGCTTCTCGCTATTTGTATGGCTCGTCCGATTCTGACTGCGTGGCAGATCGCGGGCGGCGGAAACTCGGCAATCGCATTCGTTCTCGATGACAGTTATTCCATGCAAGCCAACTCGCTACAAGCGACCGATGGCGTCTCCTCTTTCAAGAACGCAGCCGACAATCTTAACAACATCGCGTCCGGTCTCGGCCGCAGCACTCAGATGTCCGTCATCACGTTGGGCGGACAACCGAAAAATCTACTTGACGGATCTACCTTTGATTCGCGTCTCGTGCGACGGCGAGTGGAATCCTTGCAAGCCGAACAAGGTCCAATTCAGCCGATTGCGGCATTTGAATTAGCGGGTCGTCAGTTGATAAATTCGTCACAACCTCAGCGGCAGGTCGTTATCCTAAGCGATTTTCAAAAGAGCGATTGGTCCAAAATTACAAATGAGTCTTTCGTAGCTTTTCAAAATGCCTTCAGGGATTTGCCCGTCAAACCGAGAATCACTTTGATGCCCATTCGGTCCCAGCCAACGGAAAATTTGCAAGCGACTATCGACGCTGCGTTTTCCGAAGTGATCGGTGTCGAGGATCCGCTAGATGTTCGCGCTACGATCCACAATTGGAGCAACCAACCAGCGAAAGCGGCCAGAATTATTTTTCAAGTCGATGATGTGGATATCGCCGCGAAAAACATAGACATCCCCGCCCAATCGGACGTGCAAGTTCTCTTTGGTTGCAAATTCGATGCAGCGGGTGAGCATCGTGCCGTCGTTCGCGTCGAGGAAGTGTCCCCAATCCAAGCGGACAATATTGCTGAGTTGCCCATCTATGTACTTGAAAAACTTTCCGTGCTTCTCGTCGAGCCTGTTGCTGTACAAGAAACGTTGCAAGCCGAAACGGGATTTCTTGAACTAGCTTTGCAAATGCAGGGTGCTGCTGGCCGAAATGATGGATGGTTGCAAACCAAACGCGTCCAAGCAGACGCTCTGACCGAACAAATGGTGAAACAATCGAATGTGATCGTTGTCGCCAACGTCCCGCGACTATCCGACCAAGCAGCCAGTTGGATCGAAAACCGCGTCAAAGAGGGTGCTGGATTGCTGTTGTTCGCAGGAGCAAAAACGGACCGCGAATGGTTCAATCAAAGATGGTCGCCCCAAGGTGCCGCTGCCGTGCTTCCTT
This sequence comes from Pirellulaceae bacterium, assembly GCA_031373875.1. Lineage (GTDB taxonomy): Bacteria > Planctomycetota > Planctomycetia > Pirellulales > Pirellulaceae > JANMGV01. Next base: position 2,267 of record JANMNK010000004.1, read on the forward strand.
TTCGATAT
>JANMNK010000013.1:0-5003 GCA_031373875.1 Pirellulaceae bacterium
AGCGGAGCCTTGCTGGACATTGACTGTGACTGACTGAACTTTTTCGGCGACTTTGGATTGCTGCCGCTCTAAAGCTCGCAGTTCATCGAGCGAGCGGGGTTCGCTGCTTCGAGGATCCTTGGCTTGATTGATACGATCCAACAGCGGGTCGAGATCGACTTCGGTAATTCCACGACTGACGACGGAAGTCGAAGCGGGAACAACGGGCTTCAGCGAAGTTCGTTCACCAACAGGAGCGACGGACAATATTTCTTGTGCAAACGACGGCCTGCTCAAGCCCAATAAGAATAGGGCGAATAAGCAAAGTAAACGCACACGAGTTATTTGCACTCGAAAGCTCCTTGAAATTCAAACCCGTAGTGTTGGTAAGTGAAGTGCTATCTTAAGTGAATACGTCGGACTTGATTGAAAGTTGACAAGTTCTATTCGCAACGCGAATGTCAAAATTAGGGCAGGCACAAAACGCATGAACCGAATTGACTCTCCGATTATTCGCTATGCGAGACCAAAATGAAACCCTCGCAGGCCAATTATTGTTTTTCGGCTTGCCCACGTCCGTCATTTTTCTGGTACGAATATGCGGGTTGTGACGTGTCTTCAATTGTAGCTTATCTAGAACCCCTGACCCAAAATTTTTGAGCAAAGTATTGCCGGCAGGAAAATTAGATGGACGTTTTCATAGTTGGTTGCGGTTATGTGGGGCGAGAAATTGCCAAACGCATGCAAAATGCGGATTATTCGGTCTTAGCCGCGACCCGCCGCCCAGAATCCGCACGACAGTTGGCAGAGCAGGGAATACAGTCCTTGGCCTTTGACTGGCATGGTGAAGCCGAGTTGCGGGCGATTGGTAAAGTAGAAAATCTGATCATCGCGGTCTCTCACGCCGCTATTGAAGGCATCTTGCCGCAAGACACGCACGTTCGTGGCCTTGAAAACTTGTTTCGTCAACTCAATCCCTCTCCCAGTCGCGTCATCTACCTTTCGACAACAGGTGTTATGGCAGATTCGAAACGAGCAGACTGGGTCCACGAAGAATCCGCAGTCGAACCACAACGAGCTGGATCGGTTGCGGCATGGGAGGCAGAGAAGTGGTTGTTAAATGAACGTCGCGAAGGCCAATTAGTTATTTTGCGGCTTGCAGGAGTCTATGGTCCGAATCGAGTTCCTAATCTTGATTCGATTCGCAAGCAACAACCGCTAAGTGTTGATCCCTACTCATATTTAAACCTTATCCACGTTGAAGATATCGCAGGCATCGTCCAGCAAGCTTGCATCAAGCGACATGAACGGACTCGCTACATGGTTTCAGACGGCCATCCGGTGCTTCGTAAACAATATTACGAGTGGATTTGCAGTAGTGCGAATTTACCATCGCCCATTTTTAGCGAAACACGATCCGGACCCGGCCGAGGAGCCGGAAACAAACGCGTTTCGAATCGGCAACTTGTCGAAGATTTTGATTGCGAGTTTCAGTATCCCTCGTATCGCGAGGGCTTACTGCCGTTGCTGGAAACTATTGATTGAAATAGGAAGGCTATGAGGCCAAGCCATGCGGGGGAACAGTCCTGAATCCGCGAGACCAAGTTTTTAGATGTACATCGTCTATTTCTTGAATTAGTCGGTGTGAAGTGAACTTGAATCGAGACAGCCGCGAAAATAGACCTTGATTCTCGAGTGGATTCCATGTCGCCGATTGATTAGACCCCATGCAAGCAACTACAATCTCCCTACAAAACAGCAAACGAATATTCAGAGGAAAGTGACATGATTCAGCGTAAACCGATATTCCCAGGGGTTATCGAAATCAACATGCAAGCCGGTCATTTGATTGGGTGCAATGTGTATTTGATCTATGACGCGGACGAATGGGCTCTGATCGACATTGGTTATGAAGATTCGGTCGACGAGATCATCGAACTTGTTCGCGAATTAGATTTCCCGCTTTCAAAATGCAAAACCCTCATTGCGACCCATGCCGACGTCGACCATGGTCAGGGATTTGCGAGAGCCAAGCAAATTCTCAAGACGACGCTAACAGCGCATCCCAAAGCGGCTCAGTTGCTCACCGAAGGGGATCGTCTACAAACTTTCGCCGAAATTAAGGCTCAGGGTATTTCTTTGGAGATGCCAGCGGTAACTTCTGAGAACTTGGTCGACGAAGGAGATACGATTTCGATCGGACGACTAAAACTGGAAGTTTGGTCCACACCAGGCCATGCGGACAGCCAACTTGCTTTTCGAATGGGGAACTTATTATTTAGCGGCGACAATATCTATCGCGATGGTGGCGTTGGTGCGATCGACGCACATCACGGCAGCGATATCCCGGGTTTTATTAATTCTCTGAAACGCATTCGAGACAGCAACATTGAATGGCTACTGCCGAGCCATGGTCCTTATTTTCGCAATGACCGCGCGTTACTGGATAAAACAATCGATCGGCTTTCCGGATATCAACACATGTCCGATTTTGGAACTTGCGCAATCGATTGGCCGCTCATGGACCAGTGGGAAGAAGAAATCGCCGAAGGCAAATTACCGAGCTAGTACTGACGCGAGATGAGGACTAACTCGAGATAAAAATCAATCACAACACACTGATCATTTTGCATTTGATTTCTATCGCGGTTACTTTTCGTGCGTTCATCGATGCGGGTTGCAGAATTTCGTAGAGCACTTCGCAAATGACACTACGATGTGGCAAGCACTGAGTCTTTTCTCGCTTGCGATTGGCAGTGGATGTCGCCGAACGCGCATTTCCCAACGCTGTTTTGGATCGATTTCATATAGCCAATTACGGGGCTTTCAACTCAATTGATAGGATTTTGCGAACCTATAGAATGAGAAAGATTTGCATTGACAATGAACCCTACACATAGGTGGGTTTTGGATCAAAAGCCGTCAGGATTCAGAAAATTAAAAAAAAGAAACCGCCGGAGGATCATGATGACCTGCGGCGGTTCTCGATATTTCCTGCGAATCTATCAGCCCATAAGGCGATAAACCGCAAATTAAGGCAACAAGAAATGGCGGTTTAGGCCTACTTCTTGGTTGCTGCCTTCTTCTTGGCTGGAGCCTTCTTAGCGGCTGGAGCCTTCTTAGCAGCTGGAGCCTTCTTTGCGGCAGCCTTCTTAGCAGGAGCCTTCTTTGCAACTTTCTTCTTGGCCACGTCTTATTCCTCCGAAAACGGAAAACTTAGGGACACATCAGCGTCAGTTGAAGCAGCTCAACTTTATTGCCTTTGCATTCCCCATTAAATAAACTCCGACAGCCACACCGTCTCCGAGTCCTCAGAACGAATTCTTTTAGACCCCTTGACCGATGCAACTCATCGGTACCTAAATCCTTGGTTTGTATTTGTACGAAACAAATAACTAATTGCAACATGTTTTCGACAATTTTTACACTGAAAAGTGACGTTTTTTCCACAATCGTGAAAATAACCGACTAGTTTTCGATAAAAAACCCCTTTTCGAGCTCGTAAAAATGCTGTTTGAACAATTCGCGCGCGATGTTCGCGCGATTGATGACGAACTAATTTTTTTCTGCGAGCGTCTACTCAGCGCGCTTCATCGACATGATTCACGACACCGAATCGATGCAGATACATCGATCAATAGAACGAGAGTGTGGAGCCATCTTCGAGTGTCATCCACGGCTGCACAGAGCCTCGATCTTTGTCCAACCACCGCTGATGAAGCGCTCGCGCGCGTTTCAATCTCTGTTCGAGTCGCCAAGTCATCCCGATTCGATTCGAAATCTCTAACTGGTTCGAAAATGCAGCAGCAAATTTTCGTGAAGGACCATTTTCGACGTGGATCATTGCGTCAACGATCGATTCCCAAGCTGTCGCCATAGCGGATCGATGGATATGAATAGGATCCCAAGCATACCAATCAAGAGAAGGCTCCACCCAACAAAATCCAAGGGAAAAAGCTGTCTTCTGCAATTCTCGATGCAGCTCTCCAGCCCGTTTCAGGGCAGTCAAACGGCTAACTTTACTGCTTGGATAGAACACCCGTCGCATGACTTCGAACCAGACAGGCCGCAAAGATTCGATGCGAGCGATCGGCAACCCCATAATAACGCCCGAACTACTCTCCGGTATCGATTGGAGACAATCCTGGACCCATCGGATGATAACTTCCGCCGAGTGTTCATAAAAAATATCGTTCCCCACGTCCGTTAGGATGACATAACGGTTATCTGCGGCGATTTGACGACAGTGTTCGCGCCAGTGAGCGTCCCGCAATCCCGGCAAGCTCCATCCGAGCACATTGTTGTACTGACCAAAGCTTCGACCGTGACCACACGCGAAGACAATATTCGCTGGCCGCGGAATTTTTCTCAAGAGCGTTCTTGTCAGAGGTACGAGACTTCGACGAACGTTACTTGCGCCGAGGACGACGACCAGACTTTCAAATTTGCGACCATGTGTGCTCAACGCACTCACCACGGTCGTCCGCCCGAATTTCCGCTTTGGGCCGTCTGGAGGTTGGAAATCCCTAGAAAAATGAACATCATGGCAAGAAAACGATCGCCGTTTTGCAGACTATATAATCCAAATCCAATACCGACGATAACGCTCAACCAAGTCGCTTGCACCCATCCCGAATTGCCTTGAAAGATGCCAATGATGTTCCGAGCTATCTGGCCACCATCGAGCGGCAGAACGGGAACAAGATTGATCAACGCCCACCAAAAGTTGAACGAAATGAAGAAGTACGTGGTTGCATAAATCGCGACGTTTTCTGTCGGTACCAATCGATCTTCAGAAATTGCACCCAAGTCAATCAACCATCTTTCAATCCAAGTATCCGTTTGCAATCCTGCTGCCCAGGCCAATAGCGTCGCAATCAAAGTCAATGCAAGTTGTGCTGCAGGGCCCGCAGCGGAAACGATTATTTCTGACTTTTGGTCCATCCTCCGGCGATTGCGTCCAAACCCAAGACTGCCTGTAGGGATCGCCAATCCCCCGAGATGGTAGAGAACAACTCTTGCGT
>JANMNK010000016.1:0-11259 GCA_031373875.1 Pirellulaceae bacterium
GAGCGTCAGTTTCAGGCGATCGGTTGTGCAACATGTCACACGCCGGATTGGCATATTCCAGCACGCAATCAAGAGCCTTCGGATTACACGGAGCGCCATCAAGGCGATCGGAGGATGTTTGATTTAGTTGCAACGTACGATACAGGGCGGCGTGCCATGGTTGGTCGATTAGTGCCTTTGTCCGAAACGATCCTTCAAAATCCAACAAGCCAAGACAACGCTGGAGAAGGCAAAGGACTTGCCGTAACTGTACCGCGGGCTGGCGAATTTTTCGTTCGAGATTTCTTCAGTGACCTCAAGTACCATGACTTGGGGCCAGAATTTCACCAAGTCCAATTTGATGGGACGGTAATTCGAATTTTTCGCACTCCGCCGCTCTGGGGCGTTGGAAGCACGGCTCCTTATGGGCACGATGGAGCCAATCTTGACTTAGATTCTGTCATCCGACGACACGGCGGAGAATCGCTTGCAGCGCGCCAAGCTTACGAAGCACTTGCCGATGGCGATCAAGAAGCGGTTCAAGCTTTCCTGCGGAGTTTGGTCCTGTATCAAACCGACCAATTACCGTGTGACATCGATGGTGACGGAAAAATTTCTGACGATTTTATCGTTGCGGGACAGTCGGTCGGATTGGAGACCTTTCGTCCTGAGTGGCTGTTGCGAGTGCCCTGTCAAATCGAAGGTCGCAAAGAAAACGTGCTCGGCTCGCCGTTCGTTTCCCATGCTATCACTAACCTTCGACAAGCTTACGGGTTGGACTTAGAGTATATCCAAGACGACAACCAAGACGGTTGGCCCGATCACATGCGTAAACGATGAATTGTTTCCAGCGATTTCGTAGGCCGTTGATCGTTCTAAGGCGGATTTCATTCTTGAAGTCAACTCAGCGAAAAGAACCTCAGCGTTTTAAGACATGACCGAAAATTTTCTTTGGGCCATTGCCTGATTTTTCGTGCTACGTTGCTGTATCATTGCACAAAGTTTAATTCTTGTGGCGTCAAGTTAGCAAATGAAAAGTGATGTGCTGGAATGTTTTCGATCAAGCGGATGTTGTGCTATGTGACCGGCGTTGGAATCGCGGTTGCCGCCATGGCGAACCCGAGTGAAATGATTGCTTCTGTGGTATTAAATTTCACGATCGCACTATTTTGCACAATAGTGGTTGCGGCTTTTATTGTTTCGATGCCCAAGCGGACTTACTACGTTTCCTTTGCGGTGTTTTGTGGTGTCCACTTCATGCTCGCATCGCCACATACTTACAACAGCGACCTCTTGTTGCCTAATATCCTATTCGCTGAATTCCAGAAAGTTGGTCAGGGCTTAGAATCTGACGAAGTGATATTGTCCTATCCAGAATTCTCCATGCTGCCTCACACGACTTCATTTTACACGCCATTCTCTTTGGATAGTCTTAACGCCCCGATTCAAGAAGCCGTTTTTCGCCACACAATATGGCGTGCCTCGTGGTCGATTCTGATTGGTGAGATTGCCGGGATAGTTGCATTGTTCATCGTGAGGCGCAAAGCCCAAAAGGGCTTAGCGGAAAAGAGTCGGCCGACCGAATAGAGATTCGAGTCAATAAAAAAACCGGCTGGTGCTTGTTCAGCGCCAGCCGGCCTTTTTTATCCTTCAACCGTTTGCAGCAAAAATCGGAGCCGCTGCGAGAATGGCGGAGATCGAGCGTGCTACTGCACTTGCTGTTGTTGATCTCGGCCAACGCTTTTTGTTGGTCCCTCTGCCGGAAAGACGATCAAAGGTTTGTGAGCAATTAAGTCCCACAGACCAATCATAGGTCGTGCCTCGTTGGTCGCAAGAGTGAAATCGGTTGATTGACCCCGCAACATTCGACATTTATCGAAAATTAACGATCAAATGTGCAAAGCGATTTTTGGGCCAAACGCAAAAATTTTCTCCCTTGAACACTTGGTATAATTCTTTCACGATAGCTCTTGCAGTCTCCAACAGCTTGAATCAAATTGGTTTTCCCTTTGAAGATTAACTAAAACGAATGATTTGGGATTGGATTCTTTTCGGAAAGGCAGCATGAGTTCGACCGCGCGTTGGATTTGGGTACGACGATTGCTCTTCGTTGTCGTCGCAAATCTGGGATTAGCAATTGGTGCCGTCTTCATGCCATCGGCCTGGATGGAGCAAATCGCCAAAATTTTGGGTGTAGGGCCTTTAACGGATAATGGGCTTGTCCATTACCTCGCTCGTCAAACGTCGGCACTTTACGTTTTGCATGCTGCGACGATCGCGATCATCGCCGTACAGCTTCCCAAATCGTTGCCCATGATTATTCACTTGGGTTTCGTGACGCTCGGTTTTTCCGCACTGACTCTTTACATCGATTGGGTGGAGAGGATGCCGATGTACTGGACGATTTTGGAGCCTGCGGCAATTTTTCTTGGCGGCGTTAGCTTGATCGTAGCGGGTCGATGGGCAGCTCAAGAATCGATTAGTTCGTGATTCCGATCTCTTGTCTCAAGGCCGTGGCGAGCTTGTCGATGTCGATTTCCGTGTTGTAGAGATGGCAGGAAACGCGAACCAAATAACGGTCGGCAAAGTGCACGATGGGCACTTCAATTTGATGCTTGCTCCATAACCGCTTTTGCAGTTCTGAATGATCACCTTCGGGCAACCATACTGCGGCCATCATGGAATACCAAGCCGGGTCGTCGGGCACCAAGGCCGACGTTCCCAAGGCTTCGACCAGGCTCGTTCTCGCAAACTTGGCTAGTTCGTGATTTCGTCGCCGAGTCTTGTCGATGCCTTTTTGTTCGAATAACTGTATGGCAGTTGGGATCGACAAATAGCCGCTATAGTCTCTCGTCCCGCACCACAGGTGATAATCCGTCCAATGTTCGAGAGGAGTAGGGGGCAGCCGACCCCACGAAATCCCAAGTGGCCGCGCTGCCAACGAATGCCATCGATCAGCGACATACGTGAACCCAGTCCCAAACGGTGCGCACAACCATTTGTGACAACTGGCCAAATAAAAATCGCAATCGAGATCGGAAATATCCAGCGGAATCTGGAGCGGTGCATGCGGGCCATCGATGCACACAGCAACACCTCGCGTTCGGGCCATTGCTGCAATCTCTTTGACAGGCAGCGTGATCGCCGTCGGCGACGTGATGTGACTGACAACAATCAATCGCGTCCGTTCGGTGATTTCGGATTCGATCGCTGCGACGATATTTTGCGCCGAAGTAATCGGCAAAGGCAAAATGATCTCACGATAGACAGCTTGGGTTTCGCCGCAACGTCGCTGCCAAATCCTTTTGACCACACCGTACTCATGGTCGTTAAGAAGCACTTCGTCGCCCGGATTCAGCGGAAAAAAGCCCGCGACATGATTCATCCCGGCAGTAGCGTTTTCGGTAAAGATCAAGTTGCCTTCAGGGCTTCCAACAAAATCCGCAAGCCGTTTGCGAGCTGCCATCCAAGCAGGCTCCAACTGCCGTACAAAGAAATCCATCGGCTGGCGGTTGCATCGCGTCTGCCAGTCCATTTGCACGTGTCGTACTCCAATCAACGGCGGACCAAACGATCCATGATTGAGATATGTCGTCTTGGCATCCACGTTCCAGTCGCCATCACGCATCAAGAGTTCTTTGGCCAAGCCTCCATAAATACCTACTTTGCTTTCTAGCGTTTCGATTAGTCCGCGACGTGCTTCAGCAGCTTTCTTCAACCGTTGCTGCATGTGCATAAAATTATTGCCAGCCACGACGATCGCAATGTAGGAAGCACAACTCATGAGGGAGTTTCCCGGGTTCTGAAATAACAAGGATTGCCAAGTCGAAAATAGATCGCCGTATAGGTTGACCACCGACGCCGTCATCTGCGTTATCGGAAAGAGCATCAGAAAATAGACGGCACAAACGGCGAATGCCGTCATGCGGATGCTGGGCTTGCGCAGCCGGTCGCTGGCTGCTAAGAAATAAAATGCGATAGTCAGCACTTGAATCCAGATGGAGATATTCCAAACGAAATTTACCTGGGCCATTTTGCCTAATGCCACCAAGATCGCAGCATACAAAGTCAGTCGGAATAACGAGCTAATATTCGTTTGGCGATTTTTCTGAATGATTCTGGGAGCAGCGGCCATTAACACCGCGAGCGTCGAACCGTAACATATCAAAGCGACCTGTGGTACAAAGAGCGAACCGGACAAAGTGATCTGGACGACCAAGGAAAAAAACAAACCGGCCATCGCCGCTCCAAAAAAAGCCACCATCTCCTGCCAGACAGATTTTGCACCCGCCATGCCGTAATAACCAAACAGTCCAGCCAGCGCGATAATCGCATGCAAGAAAGCCCAAACGAGGGCATCGACAAGTTCAGAGGGTGGCATTGTTGATAGATGAGCTTAGTGAGATGCTGGTATAAAAACCGAAGAACATTATGATTGCGTAACACGCATGACTTGCGAGTTCATTTCAACCAAGAACGCGAAAAAACTAATTCTACTTGAGCTGCAACAACCGAAAGGCTGGACGTCGCCTGCCGTTTATCGTTCGCGACAAACTATTCGACTCTGTCGCAAGCCAACAATGTACCACGACCATCCCGTGTCGTTTAGTAAGGATTCACCATGCTGATAAACGCTCAAGCGTATTCGATTTGCCAACAAGTCCTCGGCGAGCAGGACGTGCTTGGAATTCAATCACAACAACTCATGTGCGGAACTACCGTCATTGATTTCGGAGTCCAAGTAGCAGGTGGGCTGCGAGCCGGGATACACCTTGCAGAGATATGTATGGGTGGAGCTGCTGAGATTCACTTGGGCAGCGGGGATCGGCATGTTTTTCAGGGACCCTTCATTCACGTCACGACCGATGATCCCGTGACCGCTTGCATGGCGGCGCAATACGCAGGTTGGCCCGTACAGCATGGCAAATTCTTTGCGATGGGTTCTGGTCCCATGCGAGCCAAACGTGGCCGCGAACTCGTCTTGGAATCGCTGAACTTAACCGACGAAACCAATCTGGCGGTTGGAGTTCTCGAGTGCGATAAATTGCCGAGCGATGAAATCTGCGAAGCAATTGCTGCCGAGTGTCATCTTGCCCCGGATCGACTAACTCTCTGTGTTGCGCCCACGCGTTCGTTGGCTGGCTGTATCCAAGTCGTTGCGCGAAGTGTCGAAACAAGTTTACACAAACTGTTTGAGCTGGGATTCGATTTACGCAGCATTCGCGCCGCGTTTGGATGCGCCCCGTTGCCGCCCCCCGCTCATGATTTTGCTGAAGGCATCGGTCGCACCAACGATGCAATCCTTTACGGCGGGCATGTTACTTTGTGGGTCGATTCAACCGACGAAGCGATAGAAAGTATCGGCGCAAGAATTCCAAGCCGATCATCGAATGATTGGGGAGTGCCCTTCGCGGAGCTTTTTAAGAAATACGATTACGACTTTTACAAAGTCGATCCCGGCCTCTTCTCACCCGCCGAAGTCGTCGTTGTAAACCTCGCCACCGGCAACAACTGGTGCTACGGTTCGCTTCGCCCAGATGTCCTTGCTTCGTCGTTTCGCACCCAAGTAATCTGATGCTTGGTCAAGAGTCCATTGCTCGCTACTCATAGAATGGTCGGAGTATGACAAGGCAACGTGTCGCAGTCTTGGGGAATGCTGATGGTTGGTACGTTCGCGATCTAAAGCGGGCTGCGACTCATGAGTTGATCGAGGTCGTGGGCTTTCGCGAGTTGACGGCGGAATTGGGCGCGGGTTCAGTCGTTTTGGGATCGCGTACTTCGGATGAAGCGGCCGAGCGACGATGGTTATCCAGCAGCAAAAAGGACTTCGACGCGGTCCTGGTTCGAACAATGCCGTTTGGGTCGCTTGAACAGATCATCTTTCGCATGAATGCTCTGCATGCTGCGGCCCGTCAAGGAACAAAGATATTCAACTCGCCGCGATGCCTAGAAATGGCGATCGATAAATGGTTGACACTGGATATTTTACAAGCCGCCGGTTTGCCGGTCCCGCGGACGATTTGTTGCCAGACCCGCAGCGATGCTCTCGAAGCGTTCGAGTCGCTTGGTCGTGACTGTGTGGTTAAGCCGATATTTGGGGGCGAGGGACGAGGAATCATGCGAGTCAACGATCCCGACATGGCGTGGCGCGTGTTCGGCTCACTGGAACAACTCAATTCGGTTCTTTATCTCCAGGAATTTTTGCCGCATAACGGATTCGACTTGCGGCTCCTCGTGATCGGCGATGAAATTTTTTCGGTCCGTCGTTACGGGAACGGCGATTGGAGAACCAACGTCTCCCGCGGCGGGCATGCGGAACCAGTAAATCCCACGCCAGAACAACTTGCCATGGCAAGACAGGCTGCCGACGCAATCGGTGGTATGATGGTGGGTGTCGACATCCTCCCGACAACCGACGGACGCGACGTCCTCATCGAAGTGAATGCGGTTCCGGGCTGGCGGGGGACCGGCGCAGCGCTGGGAGTCGATATTGCCCGCAAGGTATTGGATCTCTTGTTCGTTTGACCACTTGAGCTGCTACTGCGTTAACCATCACTGCGTTGATCCATGAAATTACAAGTCAAGGTGCTCGTCGAACATCTATCCGATGCGCTGCTGCGCGCTCGAACTTTTCCACCATTCAAACTCGATTTGGTAGGGCAGTCCTGGGCGGAGCTTGAGAAGCGATTGACGAAAAAGCTCCATCAACGCGTCGCCAAGACGTCACCTCGCAAATGGATCATCGGCAGCCAATCAGATTCGGTTGAGCGTTTTCAATTCGAAGTAGAAGTACCTCCACCGCGAAACGGCGTCGCCTGGAGTCGCCCGATCCCACTCAAGCTTGATGCATTCCGGTTCCCTCTCGACGACGAGATGATGAGCGTACTAATTCCGGCGGTTGGTATAAGCGTTGTCGCGAGTCGAAACGAACTGTCGTGGGAAATGCTTCAGCATCAAACGATCGCGGCATTTGAACGCGAAATGGTGACGCAGGACCTTGGGAAATGGGTTCAGCGATTCCACCTCCGTCGCTTTGCGATTCGCACAATCGACTTGGTGGTTGGTTCAACCGAAACGGCGCGGGATGCAACGGATCCAGCGAAGAAATTTCTACGCAAAACGCGCAGCCTTCGCTCGCTCGCCGCCAACCTGTCCAAAACCGGAACTGGATCGAACGTATTCTGCCGTGACGAACAAGCCGACAGCTTGGGCAAACTCCTTTTTGATGAGCCTCGCCGAAGCGTGCTGCTGGTGGGGCCACCCGGCGTTGGCAAATCCGCAATCGTGCAACGACTGGCCTACCTGCGCAAAGAATCGGGACACGATCGAATCATTTGGTCGACGACGGGCTCCAGGATCATTTCTGGCATGAGCGGTATGGGCATGTGGCAGCAGCGGATGCAGCGCGTGATTCGTGAAATTCGCGATACCAATGGAGTGCTTCACCTTGGCTCGCTCAAGGAACTCGTGGAAGCGGGCAAGGTTCAAGGACAACCCGGCGTTGCGTCGATGGTCCGTCAGGCTTTAGCGGCACATCGATTCCAAGCCATCGCAGAAATCACGCCGGAGCAAATTGCACAGATCGAGCAAGACGATCCCATGTTGATTCGTGCCTTTGTTCGCTTGGAAATCCAAGAACCCAAGGCCGAGCAGGTGGAGTCCATCCTGCACTCCGCTTCGAAGTCGATCGCCCCGCCTCCCAAACCCAGAACGTCCAAGAATAAGAAAAAGCTGTCGGATGCTTACGAAGAAAGCAAACTGCCGCCCATTTTCACCGATAAAGCTATCTCTGAGCTGTATCAGTTGCACCGGCGTTTTGCATCAAATTCGGCGCTTCCTGCTGCAACGTTGCGGCTGATGCGTTCGATCATCGACGATGCACCGTCGGGCGCAACGATAGACGAGAGCCAGGTCATCCAGGCGTTTTCGCAACAAACGGGATTGCCGCTCTTCTTACTCGATGACGCTTTGTTGATGGATGCCAATCTCATTCGCGAGCAACTAGAAAGCAACGTGATGGGGCAGCCCAATCCGGTCGATCTGGTCGTGAATTTGTTAGCGACATTCAAGATGCGTTTGGCGCGAGCCGACCGTCCTTTGGCGTCGATGCTGTTCATCGGTCCGACGGGAGTTGGAAAAACAGAAATGGCCAAGGCGATTGCCAAGACCATGTACAGCGACCCGACGCGCATGATCCGTATCGACATGAGCGAGTTTTCAAGTCCATGGTCTACCATTCGTTTGATCGGACGACCCGGCGAAGGCGACGGCGTGCTGACATCGCCCATACGCGAGCAGCCGTTTTCAGTTGTTCTGCTCGACGAATTCGAAAAAGCCGACCCCGCCGTCTTCGATCTGCTCCTGCAGTTGCTTGGCGAAGGAAGGTTGACCGATGCGATGGGACGAACGGCTGATTTTCGAAACGCGATCGTCATCATGACAAGCAATTTGGGTGTTGAGTCTTTTCGACCAGACAGTTTTGGTTTTGGCGATGCCAATCCAGTTCGGTATCGCGAACATTTTGAACGCGAAGTCCGAAAATTTGTCCGTCCCGAATTCCTTGGTCGCATCGATCGAGTAGTGCCCTTCATGCCATTGGGAACCGACATCGTTCGACAAATCGTCGAACGTGAAATCGTTGCAGTGCGTCATCGTTCTGGTCTAAAGAGTCATGGAATCGATTTGCAGGTCACGCCGCAAACGATTGATCGACTAGCACAAATTGGTTACGTGCCGCGATACGGAGCGCGGCCCATTCGTCGAGCGATCGAAGAGCACATTGTTTTTGCATTGGCAAACAAACTGGAATACGAGGAAGTCTCGAAGATCAGCCGTGTGAGCGTGGACTGCCAGGATACGCAGATCGTGATGAGCTTGGAGAAGATACCTGACAGCGACGAACGGGACTCACTCGTTCAGTCTTCTTTGCTCGACGAGTATCGTGAGCTACGCCGCAAAGCGAAATTGACTCGCAATAGCAGCGTTGTTCGACATCTTGAAAATGAAATCGAACGCCAACGGCGACACCAAGAACAACTACAAGTCGGTATTGCAAAAGCCCATCAAGATCGTCGACGCCAAATCTTGAGAAAACATTTAGCAATCGTAGAACAAGAGCTTAGTATCCTGGGTGACCGACATCGTCGCATGTTAACGGCCGTCGAAGCGATCTTTGAGAGTCAGCATGAATTGGCCATGCGTTGGTACCGGGGCGAAACGATCGATGAGAAAGATTATCGCACTGGGTTAGCTTTGCAAGAAGAACAATTACGCGAATCGCTGTTGGAATTGGCCGGCGAATCCGCAAAGCGAACGAGAGACCTTAGCTTGGTATTTTTTGGCCGCGACCTGACGGCTGCCAAGATGCTTTGGTCGGCTTATGCAGATCTAGCGAAACGAATGCGATGGTCGCTCGAAGCGGCGATCCTGATGCCTTACGCTCCTAAATACGATCCGAACTCTGCCGAGTACCGCAAGCGTGAGCAGCGAAAACTCACTCCGCAAAAACCACCATTTGGTTTAGGTGATCCGCTGATCCGACTGTTGAGCCCACCGGACGCGCAGGGAGCACGCGAGAAATGGATCGACATGTATCGCGTCGACATGAGTAGCCTCGAAGCGATGCTGCCACCGAATGCTGCCGGAATCGTTTTGCATTTTCAAGGCGAAGGCGTCGGCAATTGGCTCAGTGATGAAGAGGGAGTGCATCATTTTATTCTGTCGAACAAGACGGGAGCCCAGAAACGTGAACGCATCCGGATCTGCCCGGTAAACGGCATGATCGTCGCTTGGGAAGTGCCGCCTAATTGGGATCAAATACCGTCGCTACCCGATCGCGATCCAAGACGGGTTTATCATTTGGACTCGCAAACCATAACCGATCCGAATTCGCTCGTTCCTTGGCGATGGGAAAATGGAATGGAACATGTCGCGCTTGCCGAGTTGATTACCGAAAATCGAGAGCGTGCACTTTGGCAAAGTATTGGATACGATCGAACGCCGGACCGTGCCGGATACGGTTGGAAAAAAGAAGACCCATTCCTGGAAACTTGATTCGTCCATGCAACTTACGATTTCAGCATATGTCACCACCGAGAAACGTGAAGGAACCGACCTTTACGTTTGCCGTCCCCTGACGGAAATGTCGCCGGTCGTTCGCGATCCCATGATGCGGGTCGCATTGCAACGTTTGGCAAACAAGACGCGAGAATCAATTCATCGATGGATCGAGGCAGGCCGCGTCGATCGCGTGCAACCACTACTCTACGATTCCGAGAGAGAATCGCGCATCCTCAAGCTGACAATCGTACTTCGCGATCGGACCCTGCGATGGAAATTGCTGATGGTCGTCGCGCCCTGCTGGGACGGAATGATCGCGTTCTCCCCATCTTTGCCGGATTTAAAATTTGATCTGACCTCATTGGCGGAATTGGAAACGCGCGCTGCAGAAGTGTACACCAAGTGGTGCCAAGAGCGATTGAACGAGGATTCAAGTTTCGACCTTGCAGCAATCGGATTGCAATCGGATGCTTGGATCGAGCCAGTCGATCTGACCACCACCGTTAACGAACGACGCCGAAGCAAAAAGAACTTCTTGGCGGCGTTGCTCGGTAGGAACAAAATGCGAGGAGAAGAAGAGCTTCGCAAGGTCGGTCGATGCCTCGATGAGTTGGCAAGTGAATTTACCGAAGCGGTGAATCGGCAACGAATCGTCGATCAACTTGACCGATTGTTACAGCGAAACGACCGACAGCCAATCGTTCTCATCGGACAATCAGGAGTTGGAAAAACGGCGATTATCGAAGACTGTATCGCACGTCGGAATGAACGAGTCAAGGAACGAAATCGTCCAGGGCATAAGACTTGGCTGATCTCGCCACAGCGATTGATAAGCGGCATGTCCTACCTAGGCCAATGGGAAGAGCGCTGGTTAGCCATCTTAAAAGAAGCCACCGCGCGGGATCACATTCTCTATTTCGATGACATGCTTGGCTTGTTAAGCGCGGGAATTACCCGCGACAGCCGATTGTCGACGGCCGACGTCCTTAAGTCCTACTTATCGCAAAATCGAGTGCGAGTTCTCGCAGAGATGACGCCGGAGTCTTGGGCTGTTCTTCGAAGAAAAGATCCGGGGCTTGCAGATGTTTTTCATCCCATCCAAGTGCCCGCCATGGACCAGAATTCCACCTTGGCGATTCTGGATCGAATCGTGGCAAATTTAGAAGCTTCGCAAAACCATTTCTTTCACCCCGATGTTTTGCCCGAAATTTTGGACAAGCA
>JANMNK010000409.1:0-17274 GCA_031373875.1 Pirellulaceae bacterium
AGTTGTGATACGTTTCTTCCGGGTCTTTCGCTCGCAAATCGTTCTCGGAGACGTGCGTAAAGATACGAAGCGGTTTCTTGTCCGTGTTCTCGATCAGCTTCATGCTGGAGTGGTACTCCCAAGCACCCAAGGGATACTGAGTTTCTTCTGGTGCGTCGTCGTCTTGTTGATCGACGAAAGTACCCGAGTAAGTGATCAAACGACGAAACAAATCAGGGCGAAACCAACCCATCGACAGCGCCGCCGCGCCGCCCGAACTACAGCCCATGGTCGCTTTGCCCCACGGATTATCCGTGAAAGCAATCTTCGGATACGCCGCTTTGATTTGAGCATTGTTCAGTACGGCTGGTAAAACTTCATCGTTGATGAAACGCGCTTCGCGATCAGACATCGTGTCGTATTCCAATCCGCGTTGGCTACCTTTCCCGTCGTTCCCACCATTCTCGACCGCGATGGCGATGAAGGCAGGTAACTTGCAATCTGCGTCCTTAGAAATGGTCAAATTATCAAGAGCGTTCCGCACCAATTCGAGATTGCTCGGTCCGTCGTGCATGACGAGAATCGGGGCCTTGGTACCATCTTTGTAAGCCGCAGGGACATACACAAAGATCTTTCTCGCCTTGCGGACTTCTTTCTTCGGATCAAGCGTCGCATCATCGCCCCGAAAGATTTTGCTATCCGCCAGCTTCATCGAAAATTCGAATGACTTGCCTTTCGCATTCCCTCGATCCGTAAGGTCGGGATCTACAGAATATTCTGGGCCAATAACGACATTCCCATTCCCTGCCGCGCCGGGATTCTCTTTGTAGGTTTCATCGGACCAAACGAAGTTCGCTGCCATACCGGCAAGAATCAAACACGGCAGCGATGGAACAGCTCCAAAAGCAAATCTACGAATTGATAACATCATGTTGAAAAGCCGATTTCATGAATAGAGGATTGTTTGACAAAGTTTTCGAGGAAGCCGCACGGTGCAACCCGCCGCGTTCTGTCTTCTATAGTAATCCGGCTCTAACGCCGCATTCCAATTACGACCTGCCGACAATTTCCGACTTGGCACTTTATCGTTTCGAATGGCTTGAGTTGCACAGCAGGAATAAAAACGCGAGCGTTGAAAACGCGAAATTCAAAGATGCACATCTCCGGACTTTTCATCGTAACCGAAACGTGGTCTCGAATAGTATGGGACAAGAGTTTTTCGTCCAAAATCCTTCTCGCTCAGTATTTTGAGTTGTTGCTAACAAGCTGCGGGCCGCTGGTTAAGCAAAATACGTTACAGTGATGCTCGCTTGCATGTTGTTCAGCTTTTCAGAATTGATTAAGGGGAAACCTAAACTGAGCCGCGTGACTTTCGCCATTGTGGAAGATCACAACGCGTTTAAACACCCCGCGGATCGAGCAGGATTGGATGCCAGACTTCGAGCAGAGATTTTGAGTTGTAGTAGTGCGAATTGACTAAACTTGGCTCGAACCATTTTGGAGTCGCCGTGGTCGACGAGAACGTTTCGGGACATGAATCGGGTGGCAGCGATGCCGAAGGATCGCCTGCCAATATTGCAATTGATTCGCATCCTCCGCAGAACTCCGGAAGCTTGATGGACAAGTGGAACACGAACGTGTCCTCTTGGATTGTAGGCTTCGTTATTCTGCAAGTCGCTTTGATTGTCGTTTCCGCATTTTTACCTTCGCGACGAATCGAGTACCTAAGCTGTCATGTGATGTTTGCAATCTTGCTCGCCGAGAGCACGCTTGCGACGAGCTGGCTTGTGTTCGGACCCGGACCAGTTAGTGCGAGGATAATGATCGCACCTTGTTGGATCGCAATTACGGCGGGATTTGGCGGCGTAATCAGCCGCCCGGAACAAGCGCTACCAGTTTTGCTCACAATTGCAATCAGTGTGTCCCTGCTGCTTATCGTTATTTTGTCCGCGCTGCGATACGTGTTGCAAATCCAACTAGTCAAAGACGACTGTTTGAGTCCGTCCGGGACTTTCCAATTTGGGATCATTCACTGGTTTGTCCTGACCCTCGTCATTGCCGCGATACTTGGCTTTGGACGCTTTTCTGCCAAGAATAGAACCTTTGGTAACGTGAACGACTTTACAACGTCCGTGACCCTTGGAGTGTCCTGGACGTTATCGCTTCTGCCGGCCATTCTTATTCCTCTATGGCACACAAGTGGCCGTAGGTTGGTATTGGATATCGGCTTCTGCTTCGTGCTTACCTCGACAACCGCTGTTTGTGCTGCCTTTTTACTGTGGAATTTGCTTGTAACAGCAGGTTTGCCAACTATCTTGATCGGTTTATTCCTGATCACTATTCCGCTTTTCGCTTGCGTAATCATCATCGGAAGTTTGTTGATGATTCGCGGCGCAGGATTTCGGCTGGCGCGGAGAAATCTTTGATGGTTGGGGGCGCAGGTTTTTCCAATAATACTTTTTTCCTAATTTAGCTGTCTTCCTACGTCCCCCTTAATTGCGCTGGCGACTAAAATTTTGGCTGGATCTTGTGGACTTCGATTTTTTCTCAAATGCCGCTTAGGGATGAAACGATGAACGCATTTGGTGCCCGTGTTCATTCAGCTCGAGACTGTGTTGAGGACTTCTACGATGAGGCTCCAGCCCTTCAAATCCATGAATGCAATCTCGCGAGTTCATGGAACAGGAAGGATATTGTCTGGCTAGGTGCATTCGCAGGAACACAAGTTGCGTCCCTCATTGTGTTGGCGTTACTGCCTATGGACTACGAGCTGAATTCTTTCTTAAACCAAGTGCAATTTTCGTTCATGCTTGCCGAAAGCGCATTCGCGGGGATGTGGCTTTCCTTGGGCTCGGGGCCATTCGTCAGGCGATTACTCTTGACGCCACTGTGGTTGCTGTTGTCCGCGTCCTTCATCGGTTTTATCGGTCGTCCTTCCTACGCATTTATGACATTGCTGTTAATGGGAGGCAGCTTTGCACTTTCGATTGCGTTTTTCGGTCTGTTTCTTCGGCGACTGCTTCGACTGAATCTCGTTCACGGTACAACCTCGTGTGACTCGAATGCGTTTCAATTTGGGATTAAAGACTGGTTTATGGTTACGTTGTGTTTTTCAGCCAGTCTCGCTTTTGATCTTTATGCCAAAGTTGAGCAACTTGGCAGCGCATTCGAGGTTATGATGGCTGCCTTGAATGGAGTGGCATGGGCATTCGCAGTTTTTCCTGCCCTTTATCTGTCCCTGCGGCAAACGAACTCAAGCCGTTTCTTTTTGGGTATCATTTGGAGTGGATTAATGACTGCGGTGATCGCTGCCGGTTTGGGTTTTCTTGCCACACAAATGGTTCAGAACTACAGCGGATTTGACCCTTTATTTCCGCTCTTTGTAAGGGTTGTCCCGTTATACACTTGGGTCATGATTACCTGTGGTCTTCTGTTGTTACGAGGCGCAAGATACCGTCTTGTTAGGCTCGCTAGGTAAGCTCCATTGTGGAAGATCACAACGCGTTTCAACACGCTTCGGATCGAGCTGGATTGGATGCAAGACTCTCAGGCAGAGATTTTAAGTTATAGTAGTGCGAGTTGACTAAACTTGGCTCGAACCATTTTGGAGTCGCCGTGGTCGATGAGAATGTTTCGGGACTTGAATCGGGTGACCGCGATGCCGTCGAATCGCCTGCTAATGCTGCAATTGATTCGCATCCTCCGCAGAACTCCGGAAGCTTGATGGACAAGTGGAACACGAACGAGTCCTCTTGGATTGTAGGCTTCGTTATTCTGCAAGTCGCTTTGATTGTCGGTTCAGCATTTTTACCTTCGCGACAAATCGAGTACCTAAGCTGTCATTTGATGTTTGCCATCGTGCTTGCCGAGAGCGCGCTCGCGACGAGCTGGCTTATGTTCGGACCCGGAACAATCCGAGGGCGGATGCTGATATCGCCTTGTTGGATTGCAATCGCAGCAGGACTTGGCGGCGTATTAAGCCGCCCGGAACAAGCGATCCCGATTTTGTTCACAGTTGCAATCAGTATGGCCGTTTTGGTTATTGTTATTTTGTTCGCGCTGCGATGCTTGTTGCGAATCCAGCTAGTCAAAGACCGCAGTTTGAGTCCTTCCAGGACGTTCCAATTTGGGATGATTCATTGGTTTGTCCTGACTCTCTGTATTGCCACGATACTTGGATTTGGACGCTTCGCCGCCAAGAATGGAACCATTGGTAGGTCGAATGACTTTACAACGTCCGTGACCCTTGGCGTGTCCTGGACGTTATCGCTCCTACCGACAATTCTTATTCCTCTTTGGCACACAACTGGCCGTAGGTTGGTATCGGGTATCGGCTTGTGCTTCGTACTTACGTCGACAACCGCAGTTTGTGCTGCCTATTTGCTGTGGAACTTACTTACAACAGTTAATTCGCAAACTATCTTGGGTGCTTTGTTTCTGATCACTATTCCGCTTTTCGCTTGCGTAATCATCATCGGAAGTTTGTTGATAATTCGCGGCGCAGGACTTCGGCTGACGCGAAGAAATCAAGCATGAATGCGAAGTTAGTTTGGTCGGCCACTACGCGCGTTTCAAATTTCTTCCTTCCACCGACCGTACAAATTCCTTCGATGGTCTTTTGTTTGGCCATGGGCTTTTATGGGATGATGCAATGAGTGCATTTGGTACCGATGAAGAATCTGAAACGGCACCTAACAGTGCTTTGCACTTTAATGACACAGATTCGGAGAGCCAGCGACGAAAATCCTTCGGGACATTGAACCAGAAGGATATTATTTGGCTTGTCGCATTCGCGATAACACAGGTTGCATTACTTGCCAATTCCGCATTTTTACCCATGCGCGATATGGACTACGTCGTTTGCCAGTTGCTGTTCGCACTCATGCTTGCGGAAAGTGCTTTAGCAGCAATGTGGCTCTCCTTGGGCCCAGGTCCGCTGGCGGTACGATTGGTCGTGACCCCGATATGGATGGTGATCTGTGCAGCATTCATCGGCTTCACTCAACGTCCTTCTACTGCGTTCTTTGTTTTGCTAATGATCGGAGGCAGCTTATCTGTTTTGATTACGTTTCTTTTACTGCTACTTCGTTGGCTACTCCGCCTCAAACTTGTCCAGGGACCGGAATTGACTGACTCAACTGTGTTTCAGTTCGGAACCATTCATTGGTTTGTACTGACATTGTGTATCGCTTCTCTTCTAGCGTTTACTCGGTTTGCGGCAGACCAGCAACTTATCCGTCCATCCAACGAGATCGTTATCTTGGCAGTATTTGGAGGGGCGTGGGGATTAACTTTGGTGCCTGCGGTTTTAATTCCTCTTTGGCACACAAGCAGTAAACGTTTTATCTTCGGACTGATACTGTCCGTGTCGCTAACAACAGCGACTGCAACGCTTATAGCGTTCCTCATGGTGCGGCTATTGCCACAAGTCAGCAGACCAACCAATCCAGTTCCGCTATTTCTTGTCGTTGTTCCGTTATGTGCGTGGGTGCTTATCACATGTAACCTTCTCATGGTACGCCGCGCACAATATCGACTCGCGCGGCGGACGGAGTAAGGACGTGAAGAGCCGTCGCTTAAAAATTACATCGCTAGCAAGAACGACACGATGTTGAGCAACAATCTTAATTCGGCCTTGAGCGGATCAATGCACATTCGGCCGGCCTTCGCAAATAGCCTCCATGGACTGTCGTCAAACTGACATTCACGACAAAGTGGAGACCATCAAGGTCAATCTTGTTCGAACCACATCGTCTGCCGGACGTGTTAAGACTGCTGCTGGTCGTTCTTAAGACAGGAGTTCTTTCAAGTTGTTTGAAAAACCGGCCTAATACCATGCAATTCACTTGTATTTCGCAACCTCGACACGATAGACTTACAGGAGTTGACTTCCTACCCTGACAGCATTGAATATCCCACCTAGGACCTATCGCTAGATGAATATATGGCAGCGATGAATGCGTTTCATTTTTTAATCTGCCTTTCCGTGTTTGGCTCGTTGCTGGCAGCCAACAAAGTATCGGCAACAGAACCAGAATCGGCGAACTCGACTTGGCCATTTACCCGGTTGGTTTCTCCGACCATTCCTACGGTACAAGACACTGCTTGGGTACGAAACCCGATCGATGCATTCGTCTTGTCCAAGCTCGAAGGCCAAGGGATAAAGTCGGCTCCTGAGGTGCCGCCGCGTGTTTGGCTTCGCAGGCTATACTTCGATATGGTTGGCCTCCCGCCGACTCCTGAAGACGTCGATCGATTTGTTACCAATTGGGACTCGGGGAGCTATAGTCGTGAGATCGATCGATTGCTGCAAGATCCTCGTTACGGCGAACGTTGAGGGCGCCATTGGCTTGACTTGGTTCGTTATGCCGATACGGGCGGAGGCGGATTGGATTTTCCGCTACCGCACATGTGGCGATACCGCGATTACGTTATACGCGCTTTCAACCAAGACCGTCCGTATGACCGTTTTATCCGAGAGCAAATTGCTGGCGACGCTTACGAAGCATACGCCGAAGAAGGCCGCATCGGAGTAGGATTCCTGCGTCTGGGTGTTTTCCTCGAAGGCACACGTGAGGAAATGCGGCGAGAATTGTTGAACGACCTCGTGGGCACGATCGGCCCAGTGTTTCTGGGGCTCACGACGGATTGTGCTCGTTGTCACGATCATAAATTCGATCCCATCCCAACCCGTGATTATTACCGGTTGCAAGCGTTCTTTGCTGCCGTCACGATTCGTGCCGAAGAGATGCCTTTTACCCAGTACGAACGCCCGGCCGAGTTAGAACGAAGAGCCAAAGTTTGGGATGAGTCGCAGAAGCATCGCGACGCCCAACGCGATGAAGTCATCAACCGTTTTCGAGACCGGGTCGCTGTTGCATTGCAAGGTTCGCTCAACGGTCCGCAAGATCTCAAGGATATCTCAACGCCAGTGGGTAACGGCGACATCTCTGCCGAAATGGAACGAGGGAGGATGTTCACAAAAGAGGAAATCGAGCAATTTAAGCGATTGAACCGCCAGACGAACGGTGCCGACCGCTTGCCGAATCTCTACAAGCCAATGGCTTATACGGCAACTGAATTGGTAGGTGCAAGCAACGATCCCGAACCTAACTATCCGATCGCTCCTACGACGTTCGTTCTGAGTGGTGGCGACCCCAAGCAAAAGACAGAGGCAGTCGAGCCTGGTTTTCCATCCGCCCTGACGGGCAATATGTCCCCCGTCGATTTGGAAGGCGTGCAATTTAGTCGTAGGAAGCTTCTCGCCGATTGGCTATCCAGTTCCGACAACCCGCTGACCGCACGCGTCATGGTGAATCGAATCTGGTACTATCATTTCGGCGAAGGTCTTGTTGCGACACCCAGCGATTTTGGCAAGAACGGATCGGGCACCGTTCAGCAAGAACTTCTGGACTGGCTGGCGGTGAAGTTCATCGAAAGCGGTTGGAGTATCAAGGAAATGCATCGCCTCATTCTCCAGTCCAACGTTTATCGCCAATCGATGACGAATCCTAATGAGGCGGAGTGCGCAAAGATCGATCCGAATAATTTACTTCTGTGGAAACGAAAACCGATTCGACTAGAGTCCGAGACGATTCGGGATAGCATCCTCGCAGTGAGTGGTCAATTAAATGCAGCTCGAGGAGGACCGGGTTTCTTTCCAGAGATCGACGAAGCATTGATGCAGCGCGCTGGAACATGGTGGGAGCCATCGCCAGCCGAAGAAAGAAATCGACGCAGCGTCTACATGATGCAGAAGCGCGCTATTGTGCATCCGATGCTGAGTGTTTTCGATGGAACCAATGTCAATGAAAGCTGTTCCGTTCGCGGCGTTACGACTGTCACTCCGCAAGTCTTTGCGTTGTTCAACAGCCAATTCGTACATGAGAATTCTCAAGTGTTGGCGGCAAAGATTAGTCAAGAAACGTCATCAGCGTCCAACGATCAACAAGCGAAAACCGCGACTGACCACTCAGCCCAAGTCGTCCGAGCCTATTGGCTTGCTTTACAACGACCGCCAACTGAATTGGAGCTATCCAAGAGCGTCGACTTCCTGCGGCAACGAACGCTTTCGGAATTGTGCTTGGTGTTGTTCAATCTCAATGAATTCGTGTACTTGGAGTAGCTCGATGGCAATGACATGCAACAACGTCTCGCGCCCGAATCCGGATTTGGGTGAGCTTGGTCGCCGCGATTTTCTGTTTCAACTCGGCAAGGGTATCGGTTCCGTAGCACTGACTTCGATGCTCCAACAAGATGGAGCTTTACGCGCTGACGATTCGTCCGCAGACACTGCGACTCAAGAAAGTCGCAAGCCAAACATCGCACCTCGCGCCAAGTCATGTATCTTCCTTTTTATGTATGGCGGACCCAGCCAGATCGATACGTTTGATCCGAAACCAATCCTCAATCGCTACCACGGGACTCCTGTTACACGCATCTACGGTGGTGGCGGAAATGGCGATAGCGTCGAGGAACGGTTGTACGTCAAATCGCCGTTCAAGTTCGAACGCTATGGACAATGTGGTCAAGAAGTTTCTGAGCTATTCCCCAAGCTCGCCGGTTGCGTGGACGACATGGCCTTCTTGCGCTCGATGTACGTCGATTCCGCGATTCACCCGATGGCGTCGTTTCAAATGAACTTGGGGACGCTTGTCCCTGGCTCTCCATCTCTTGGTTCTTGGCTCTTGTACGGATTGGGGTCTGAGAACAAAGACCTTCCTGGCTTTGTTGTCTTGGCCGGCCAGGGACTATGGAGTGGGGCCGTGAACTACTCAAACGGTTTTTTGCCAGCCCAAACGCAAGGAACACTGCTAAATTCGTCAGGACCGCCCATCGTCGACCTCCAGCCTCCCACCCAGTTCACACGCGAAGCACAGGAGGCAAGCATCCAATTGCTGAATGAACTGAATCAACCTTATCTCAAATCCAATCCGAGCAATAGCGACCTGCTCGCGCGCATGCGAAACTACGAACTGGCATTTCGCATGCAATCGGCCGTACCCGAAGCCATGGATATCGAGCGAGAAACGGCCGCGACCCGCGAAATGTATGGATTGAATAATAGTATCACGCAGCCCATGGGAGAGCGTTGTTTACTGGCACGTCGGCTTGTCGAACGCGG
Organism: Pirellulaceae bacterium; assembly: GCA_031373875.1. GTDB lineage: Bacteria > Planctomycetota > Planctomycetia > Pirellulales > Pirellulaceae > JANMGV01. The sequence goes on from JANMNK010000409.1 coordinate 9,104, forward strand.
CGTTCGATTCGTGCAGATTTACAGTCACGGTTGGGATTCGCATGATCGACTGCTTCAAAGCCATCGACGTCGTGCGATGGAATCCGATCAGCCAATCGCTGCCCTGCTCAAGGATCTCAAACAGCGAGGTCTCTTGGAAGATACGCTGGTCGTTTGGTGCGGCGAATTTGGACGAACGCCCGACAATAGCAAGGGCTTTTTTGCGACGTACCCTGGTAGAGATCACAACAAAGATGCCATGGTCGTTTGGTTCGCTGGCGGAGGTACCAAAGGCGGAATTCAGATCGGTGCCACCGATGAAACCGGTCTCAAAGCGGTCGATAATCGAGTTCACTTGCACGATTTGCATGCCACGATCTTGCACCTCATGGGTCTCGACGACATGAAACTTACCTACTACCACGGCGGAAGGCTTAAGCGACTTACTGACTTGGGTGGCGAAATCATTCGCGAACTCATCGCCTAGTTCCCAAACTACAATCCAAACAAGCACGCATTCCCACCTCGCTCGACCATCACTCCAATTTCTGCCATGGCCCTATTCAATCGACGAACCGCATTATCGTTGGCAGCAAGTAGCGCTGCTGCACTTTGCCTTAGCGCAAATGGCCAAGGACGCGAACACGCCCCGAAACGACGACTCCTGTTCAATTGGGACGGTTCGATGATCCAGTGCTGGGGACGAACTTTGTTTCCAGACTCTCAGAAACCGCTCTCCCGCGAACAATTCGTCTCGTTAGTCTTTGGTCCTATCGAAAACACGGCAGTCGACACGGTCCTGTTCAGTTTTGGAAGCGGGAACGTAGCAGAGTACGAAAGCAGAGTTCTGGAATGGCCGGGACAAGCCGACGAATTTGTTTTTCCGGAGAGCAAAACTTGGCACGGCGGAGTCGAAGTCGATCCACAGGATCAGTATCGCAATCCGAAGAGCCTCGCAGATGCCGGACACAATCCACCCGCCGTGATTGTCGAGGAGTGCCACAAACGTAACATGGCGGCTTTCGTTTCGTTGCGGATGAATGATACGCATGATGGCCAGCATCCCCGCGGATCGCTACCGAATCCCGAACTCCCGACATTCAAACGCCACAATGCCGATTGGCTGGTGGAAACACTCGACCGCTGGACAGCGCTAGACTTTCGTCGTCCCCAAGTTCGCGCACTGAAGCTTCGCGTGATTGAAGAGTTTTTTGACCGCTGGGATTTCGACGGTATCGAACTGGACTGGTTGCGACATACTCTCTATTTTCCACGCGGAGAGGAGCAAAACGGAGCCAAGTATCTGACAGAATTCATGCGTGCAGTCCGAAAAATGTTGGACGAGCGGGCTGTGGCTCGAGGTCGCCCCATCGAATTGGCAATCCGCGTCCCCGAGCGGCTGGAGTGGTGCCAGTTGGCTGGCTTCGAACTGCCCAATTGGGTCGACGAAGATCTATTCGACATCTTGATATTGGGACAGGGGTTGACTGAGCTGCCAATCCTTGGCGAGTTCCATTCGCTTATGAAGTACCGTCGCTTGCCGATCTATCCATCGCTGTATCCTTACGGAAACGGCTACCGAATGAGTCCCGATGAAGTGATACGCGCGAACGCAGTCAATTTGTGGAATGCGGGGGCCGACGGGATGTATGCATTCAACTGGTTTCATTACGGCACATGGCGTAAGCAACTGCTCAACGATATTGCCGATCCAAAATTACTCGCTGAAAAGCCCAAGCACTACACACTCACTCACCGTTTTGACACTGGGCGAAATGCCGGGACTGATTATCTCCGCTACAGCACTTACTACCGCGAGCCCCAAGTCCCCTTGGAATTGACAGTTGACGATGGCCCTAAAACCGTCCCCGTTTCGATCGCCTCGATCCCCAAATCCGCCGAAGTTTGGGTTGCTTTTAACCACTCCATGCCTGATGACAACGTTCAGATCGAATTCAATGATCACCAACTCGAACCATCGCATGTCGACGTGCAAGACAACCTTAAGCTCATGGGCTTTGAATTGACTGTCCCTCCTGATTGCGGAATGCTTGGCATGCCTGCACAAGCTTCAATCGATCAGCGCTTCCAAGCACTTCGCTTTCCGCTACCAATACAGTTCCTGAAAACGGGCAGGAACACGATAAGCATCCAGCTAAATAGACGAGGGTCAGGTTCCGAAAAACCGCTTCAGATCACCCGCGTCGAGATCTCCGCGACTTAATTAAGCCAACCCAATGACTGCCAAATGAGGGATCCGAACAAATGGGTGCCTCTTGTTGAACATCGCAACGCGCGTAACGCTTGATTTCTTCCTGAGGGGTCGACCAGTAGCATGAATGCAGTCCATTCCACTCAAAATTGTTCCCTCGTTATTTGGTCACCGTTAATTCCCCAACGAATACCGTTAATCGTCTGCCTTGTTTTGCAAGATCGACTCAGTAGTTGTGACGATGACTACTCTCTTAACAACTGTCAGCTATTTCGCCCGGACCTTTTTCCCTATTGCGGGACCAAGTGGTTAATGATCGATAGTTAAAAACGAATGGCGAACATTCCTTAAATCCAGCGAATCTTATTGCCGAAGTCCATTGGAGTATCACAGATCAACCTTCATACAGAGTAGCATGGGTATTTAGAACTGTTACAGTCTCGATAGGATTCCAAACTGCCTACAGAGGAAGAGGTCGATTTTGATTACAACCATTCGCCTGATGAACTGTCTTGGTACGCTCTTGGTGATTGTACTCTTGGTAACATTGTTCGGCGGTGGAAGTTGTGCTGCACAGCCTATTCCCGATTCAGTGGTTTGGGAAGAAGGCATTGTGTATTCGACACCCGATGGCGAGTCACTTGCTTTGAATATGGCTAGACCAAAGTCAGCCACCGGCAAGCTGCCGACGGTACTCTGCATCCACGGGGGAGGGTTTCGTGCTGGCAATCGCGAAAGCTATGACGGACTTTGTGTCAAGTTGGCTGAAAATGGTTTCGTTGCAGCAACTGTGAGTTATCGCCTAGCGCCGAAACACAAGTTCCCCGCCGCCGTTCACGATTGCAAAGCCGCCGTTCGTTGGTTGCGCGCCAACGCAGAAAAATATCATGTTGATTCTGATCGGATCGGTGTGACCGGCGGAAGTGCCGGAGGTCACTTGGCACAGTTCTTAGGTGTGACTGCAAATGTACCGGAATTCGAGGGCACGGGTGGCAACCCTGAACAATCTAGCAAAGTGACCTGTGTCGTTAACGTTTACGGGCCGAGCGATTTCACGAAATCTTACGGCAAGAGCGTCGACGCACACGAAGTCTTGCCGTTGTGGTTTGGCGGAAATTTAGAGACAAATCGTCAATTACACATCATTGGCAGCCCACTGTACTGGGTAACGCCCGACGCCGCTCCCACGCTTTGCATTCACGGAACTGAAGACAAGTATGTTGCTCATGAACAAGCGGTCTGGATAGTAGACAAACTCAAAGCCTCCGGAGTCGACGCCGAGCTATTAACTCTCGAAGGTGCCGGCCACGGTTTCAAAGGCACGGACGCCGAGAAAGCAGACAAAGCCCTTCTCGAATATTTCAAAAACCATTTGCAATTGAATTCAAAAAGTTAGCGATCGCTTTCCATCGCGTTTTTCAAATACTTTTCGCGTCGAAACAGAAACGTCGGCAACGCAAAGCAAATTCCGACTGCGAAGATTGATATAAAGTGCCAAATGAAACCCGGCATTTTTAGGCGGCGAGCCTCCGAGTACATGAAAGCAGTCGCGGCCGTCGCGGTAATCAACAGATCCCACATAAATCCTGAAATTACCCAGGTTGCGAACGGGGCAGACCAGAACTCACTCCAAGCCGCTTCGCCTCGGCCTGAAAAGTGCAAACTAAAACACACGATCGGTAGCAATAGCCCAGCCACTGACAAAGCACCATAGAACAGTCGCATGTTTCAGCCACCCCAGCACGAATTATAAGATCAACAGATATCGTGGCGAACGCAATACCTACGCCGCGTAATTCCTTCCCACTTCTGCAGCGTCTGCACCGTCTGTGTGACAGAAGGGACGGGCATGAGGAAGCCAGACGCATTTACAAAGTTTCCACCAACCAACGCCCCTATCACGAACAGCGGGCAGGTCATCTCTTTGACCAAGTCAGTACTTTGTCCCTACTCACGCACCCCCATCTGCTCCAGCATAAACGCGTATTCGTAAGCTTTCTCGCGGAGTGCTTCATAACGCCCCGAAGCACCGCCATGGCCAGCATCCATGTTGCACTTGAGCAACAACGGGTTCGAGTCAGTCTTGAGCGTTCGCAACTTCGCCACGTACTTTGTGGGCTCGTGAAACAAGACTTGACTGTCGTTGAGCGAAGTCGTCACGAGGATAGACGGGTACTTGGTTCGCCGCAGATTGTCGTAGGGCGAATACTCCAGCATGTACTTGCCCGCAAGGGGATCTTTTGGGTTGCCCCATTCGAGAAACTCTTGAACCGTTAGTGGCAGCGACTCGTCCAGCATCGTGCTAATTACGTCGACGAATGGGACGGCCAAGTGCGCGACTTTGCAGACGTCCGGGCGCAAGTTCAGAGTGGCTCCGATCAGCAACCCGCCCGCCGAACCGCCTTCGATCGCCAACCTATCGCGAGCTCCATACTTTTCTTTGACCAATTGATCAGCGCACGCTATGAAGTCGGTGAAAGTGTTTTTCTTCTTCAGCAGCTTGCCATCCAGGTACCACTGTCGTCCAAGGTCCGAACCGCCACGAATGTGCGCCAAGGCAAACACGACGCCACGATCAAGAAGCACTAATCGGCTCGCATTAAACGTTGGGTCGGTGCTAGCGCCGTACGATCCGTAGCTATACAAGAACAGAGGCGCGCGGCCATCTTTGACTAATCCCTTGCGATACACCAACGATATCGGAACCTTCACTCCATCCGGGGCAGTCGCTTCGATGCGCTCGCTGGTGTAGTTGGCAGAGTCGAATCCTCCGGGTACCTCGGTCTGTTTTAACAACTCGCGTTCTATTGTCGTCAAGTTGTACCGATAGATCGTTGGCGGAGTTACAAGGCTAGTGTACGAAAGCTGTACCGAATCGGTATCAAACTCGGGATTGATCCCCAAGTTCGCAGAATAACTCGGTTCGGGGAATTCAATCCGGTGAGAACCGATTTGCTCAAAGCTGTAAACCCGAAGTTGGCGAATGCCCCTTTCTCGTTCAGTGATGACGGCATGATCTTTGAACAGGCGAATATTCTCGGTAAAGACGTCGGGATCGTACGCTTGAAAGTCTTTCCAAGTTTTTGGATCGGTGTTCGTCCCTCGACAAGTCATCCACTTGAAATTAACCGCGCCGTCCTTGTTGGTTCTAATGTGGAACAGGTCATCGCGGTGGTCGACCGCGTACTCGACCCCTTCGATCCGCTGCGCGACGAGTTCGAATGGACCAGTGGCATCTGCCCGACTCAAGATCGCTTGCTCGCTTGTCGTCGAGCTGACCGACGAGCGGATGATGTACCGTTTGTCGCTAGTGCGACTGACACCAACGCGATAGAGTTCGTCCTTCTCTTCGTAAACCAATACATCTTTATCGAGCGCATCGCCGATTACGTGACGGTACAGTCTGTATGGGCGTTTCGCAGGGTCTTCGGTCACATAAAAAATCGTTTTGCCGTCGCCCGTCCAACAGAATCCAGCGGCTTTTACGAAGGCGTCTTCCAGGATTTTTCCTGTCGCAAGGTCCTTGATCGACAGGTAGTATTCGCGAAAACCCGTGGTGTCGGTTGCATAAGCATATAGTTGGCCGTCGTCGCTGGCTCCGCGCGGCTGCGCCGAAAAGAACTTCTTGCCTTCTGCTAGCGCGTTGACATCCAGCAACACTTGCTCGTCGCCCTCCATACTACCTTTCTTTCGACAGTAATACGGATACTGTTTGCCTTCCTCCGTTCGGCTGTAATACCAATAGCCGCTATCCCGAACCGGCACGCTCAAGTCGGTCTGCTTGATGTGGGACAGCATCTCGTTGTACAGTTTTTCCTCAAACGGCCGCAACGAGTCTGTAATCGACTCACGGTAAGCGTTTTCAGCGTCGAGGTAGCGAATCACTTCCGGATTCTTTTTGTCCTTCATCCAAAAATACGGATCGTCGATTTTTGTGCCGTGAAAGTCAAACGTGTGTGGCTTCATCGGTGCAACAGGCGGTTTTTGCTCCTGCGCAGTGGCTGAATTCTGACGACTACAGACGTGGGTTGCAAAGACGGTGCTTAGAAACGTTATTAACATGCGCGTCGAAACTCGTCTTGTCATGGTGGCTATTTCCTAGGTTATAGGTCGAAGTTATTTGCCGACTTTGTGGGACGGTAATTCAGCAAGCCCGTTGCTGTGACAGCGTCAGCCGACAATCGAGAGCAAGAAAGTTCAATTAGTTGGTAGCCCGAATTTTATCCTTAAAGAGCCCACAGCGTGACTCTCAGGTGAAGATTTCCTGGCTTTTCGCATTCATCCCAATCCTTCATTTTCGCAGCAGCCTCAAAGCCAATTCGAATCAGAAGCTGTTCGGTAAATCTAAAAGACTCACATAGCAAATTCTGTGCGGGGCTTGTCCCCGCCAGACACAGTTTTGGCGTCCTAAGGTTGCTTAGTCCGCAGCCACTCTAGTACACCAAAATGGCGAGCGTGGGACGCAAGTTCCGGACACTCGGTTGGCGATGGCCCCTGCAGGTATCATTGCGGAGTACCTTGGTGTCGGTCGCAAACCACGTGTTTTGAAAAGAAGTGATTGTCCCGGACGTCAATTTGAGAAGTGAGTAAATTGGTGATGGTCGCTTACTTGACCGATTGCCTCACGTGCCATTGTCGAGTTCATTCTCGACCTCTGTAGCCCCTTTGCTGTACACGACATTCCGCGAATGGCCGTACCAAATTCATGGCCGGGCTTAGTTTCCGGCCTACCGGAGTGGCTGGGTGGGGGAAGTCGATAGTCAGATGCAGGCATTCCAGTTTTCGAATCAGAGAGAAACTATCGAGAAATCAAAAGTGCGGGTGACAGGAGTTGAACCTGCACGTCTTTTGGACACTAGAACCTGAATCTAGCGCGTCTGCCTATTCCGCCACACCCGCGTCTCTGAGTGGAGAGTATTAGCTCAAAGGTTATCGTAGCAACTTTGCTCGGTCAATAGCCGCGGGTTCCTTGAACATTTGCAATAGTGTTTCTTGGTTATATAAGCAACAAATCGAAGTCGACTCAACTTCGATGGAGGCGTTTCTTGATGATTGCGCCGTGGTGGCGGACGTGACCTACCAGGACGTATGCGGCCGCGCTGACGGACATGCGGCCGGAGCCAGCTTGACCGGATGAATTCCATGCGGCGGTGGAAAAATTTTTGAACATGCAGATGGTCGATTGACGTAACGCAGAGAATTGGTCGGCCAGTTGCACGATGCTCAGGTCATTAAAATTGGCGTTGGCTACGTACAAGTTTTCGTCGAAGGCAGGGAGCACGGTCACGTCTCCACGTGCGAAACAAAGTGCTCGGTATCCAAAGACGATTTCCGAATCAATCAAGTGACCGACAACTTGCTTGATCGACCACGTGTAAGGCGTATGCAGCACGACGGCATCTGACTCGGGAATGGAACGGATGAAATTCGCAAAGTCAACATGCTGGCTTTGCAGGACGGGCACGATGTCTTCTTCAGACACCAGTTTGATGTAAGTGTCGAAGTAGGTTGGGTAGTCGGATGCATTGGGGCGTGGCATGTTGGTATCCTTTGCGAATGTTTTGGCGTGATCTGTGGTGTGTAGTCACTGGGACCGTGATATTCGGGGTAACGGAACGGGACAATGGGCCCATTCTACAGGGATTTCTTGTACGTGCAGTTAGACGGGGTCGCGCGGGGACTTGAAAATTGAAACGCTAATGATGTCGAAAAATGCATGATATCGAATCTGCTGGTTATCGACTATCGACGAGGGGCAAGTGGGTTGTTATTCTTGGGTGCGATTTGTGTCGCGATTACGGAAATTTTGGAGGCAGAGCCTCGGCGACAGTGTGTAGCAAAGCGGGAGCCTTGCTGCGTGGTCGAAATTAGTGCTTGAAATGAGGTTAGAAACGTGCGGAAATTTTTGATTGCTGGTAACTGGAAAATGAATTTGTTGAGGGATAGTTCTTTGGCCCTCGTTCATCAATTGTTGGATCAT
>JANMNK010000031.1:0-10958 GCA_031373875.1 Pirellulaceae bacterium
TTGAATGCGATGGCGTTCTTGAAAGGCCAAGAAAGTTACAGGACAGCATTGTCATTGGAAACAGCGTTTTACAACAGCCATTTTCCAAGAATTATTTATCCTCGGGCATTTCGACGCACATCAAAATTCACCCGTTTTCCAAGCTTTTTTGCAAAAGACCGCCTAAACCGCAAAATCAAATCGAAATCCAAGACTTTGGCGAACAGAATCTACGCCGCGCAGACGATCGTCGTACTTTAGCAACCCGAAAAGGCCTTGCGTGGCAAATCGATGAGTTTTTAGGTTCAGTTTAGATGGCTCTCGCCATCTCCAGAAACAATTCGTAACGCGCTTTCATTTCAAGCACGCTGTCCCCCCCAAATTTTTCAACAAGCGCGGCTGCGACTTCAAAGGCGACTACGCACTCGACGATGATTGCTGCAGCGGATATCGCACATACGTCGCTTCGCTCGTAACTGGCGCGGTGAGACTCTTTCGTTTCCATTTGAATGGAATCCAATGGTTTTCTCAGCGTGCTGATTGGCTTCTTGGCTGCACGCACGATTAACGGTTGGCCATTGGTCATTCCGCCTTCGAGACCTCCCGCGTTGTTAGTCGGGCGAACATAGCCGAGGTTGGGCGACTGTTTTTGCTTGGCGTCAAAGTGAATTGGATCGTGGACTTGGGAACCCTTGCGGCGAGCGGCTTCGAACCCTAAACCGATTTCGACTCCTTTGATCGCCTGAACGGCCATTACGGCTTGTGCAAGTCGGCCATCAAGTTTGCGATCCCACTGGGCATGGGTACCCAGACCGAAAGGAAGTCCATCGACGCGTACCTCGATTACGCCGCCAACTGTATCGCCTTCTTCGGCCGTGTCATCAATAAGTTGACGAAAACGCTCGTCATCGGCGGGTACCGTCGAATACACAATGCTCTGGTCTCGCAATTCTCGAAGAGCCCTAACCGTACCGGTTGCCGCCGGAACTTTTTCACCGCCGATCTCGACAACGTAGCCAATGGTCTCAATTTCAAATTGCTGAAGCAGTTGCTTGGCCAAACTGCCGGCGGCAACACGAACGGTCGTCTCGCGTGCGCTTGACCTTTCAAGGACTCCTCGAATGGAGCCGAGATATTTGATTGCACCCGTCAAGTCCGCGTGACCAGGTCGCGGTCGTTCGAGTTCCTTGAGGCGTTCTAATTTATAGTCGCGATTGATGACTTGCAGTGCGATAGGCGAGCCGAGGGTCATGCCTTGCCAAGTGCCAGAAAGCACGTCGACCTCGTCGGTCTCTAATTTTTGCCGGCCGCCTCGTCCATATCCGCCTTGCCGCATTCGCAAATCGCTGTTGATCGATTCAGTATTCACATGCAATCCTGCCGGGAAACCGTCGATCAACGCCACAAGTGCTTTGCCATGCGATTCGCCTGCTGTCCAGTAACGCAACATATTCACAACCTTCGTCAACAATTATCCAACCCAAGTCACTTCGCAAATAAACCAGATTTTTCATCTAGTGAAAAGCGGCAATTGGCCAAACTTTAGCGCTTCTGTTCGCTAAATCGTAAGTTTTTCAATCCGAGATGGCGAACCGAGCAATGTGTTTAAAAGTTCGCAATAGGTAATGATCAAACAATGCTCACTCGTTCAAAACGATTCGGCCAGTCGTTTGGGAGCCGTGTTCAACCATGCGGACAGCATTGCGGGTCGTAAAGTCGCTGCGGATGCTTTCGGCAAATCAACCCGCGTACAACCGTTCTTCCCCCAAGCACCCGGAATAGGCGAAAAAATTTCCGGATGATCGTTAGTAAATTCCAATTGCTGAGCGGGTGTTAGTTTCACCATGCCCCAAGCGTCATCCGGCCACAGAGTCGCAAAGATCTTTCCACCGACGCGAAAATCCGGATGACCCATGTGTTCGCTTTCGACGGACTCGGGAAAGCTGAGAGCGATCTTTCTAAATTGGTTCGAAGTCATCTTGAGCGATTGCAATAGACTAAAGCGGAACGATGGGAACCAGCGATCGATACTGAGCAAGTGCCATCATGGGATAACAATGGCTGTCTAGATTGTACTTGAAATACAGTCCTTTTGCTAATCCGCTCTCGACGGGCTCTGAGTCTTCCCAGCTCCCATTGGTAAGCTGGCGTTCCATCAAATATTCGATACCACGATGCACGCACCCACAATGCGGTCCGAAGATTGCCATCAGACTCAAGACGGCCCACGCTGTTTGTGCTACGGTCGCCACAGGCAAGCTTTCCTGATTGCTTGGTGTATCCGCTCCAAGAAACTCTCCCCACCCGCCCGAATCCTGCTGTTGCAACTCAAACCAGTTTGCGGCGCGAACGATAGTCGGATGATTCGCCGGTATTCCAACTTGCAGCAAGCTTGTAATTACTTGCCAAGTCACAAAGAATGAGTTTCCGCCCCTCGAACTGCTCCAATAACCTTCCTTTAATTGCAAGTCGAGCAAGTAATCAACGCACCTTGCAATCGACGAGTCTTCCATAGTAAATCCCCACTGACACAGGCTGTTCAGTACAAGGGCCGTCGTCTCGGGTGAACTTGACTCCAAAGAAAAATGATCGGGTTGGCTGCCTGAGCACGCAAATGCTCCGTCCATCTCGCGATCAGCTTGGCTCCAGCCGCCATCTCTTCGCTGCTTGGTAACGAGCCAGTTTAAAGCCATGTCCGCCGCCGATTGAACTCTTTCGGAACGGTCGATTCCAAAACGAGCTTGATTGACTGAACCCACTCGCATGAATAACACATTCGAAGCATCGTTTGTGAATCGTCGCAACACGCGCAACACCATCGCTGTGTGTTCCACATGCGAGTCGTTTCCGTTGGTTCCGAGTAGATGCCAGCCCCCTACCTCGCTCCGCGATTGCCATGTTTTGTTTTTTGGTTGTTTGATTTGGCAGTCGAGTAACCAATCCACAGCATCCTGTAAATTCGAATCGGTGATGTCGATGCCCGCCATTTCAAAACCAAGCAGTGCGTTGGCCGTGTCGCGAATGGGAGATTGGTACGGTTGAACCCGCAGCATCGTCTTGCGACCTTCACTCATCAACAAGTCGGCTATTTGATCGTTACAACAACTCGCCTGAGGGGAATCATCTGACAGTTCCAAGCATCGCATCGCAATTCGACACCAAGCAAGCATCGGGAATGCGGCAGCGTTCTTTAGACCGCTTTCAAACCGGTTGTTGATCCATTTTGTAGCCAGTTTCATGGCCCAACGCCGAAGCGGGCGGATTTTCAGTTCTTCCATACCCTTGACCGCACGATCCAGAACACGAAGCGTCGCATCCCAACTCAAAACGCCACGTGCTGTGTCGGTGGACTGAGGGTGATTCATTTGCCATTGGTCCGGCGGCGAGTGGCATAATTCGTTAAGCGTCATTTCGTTCGACAACACAGTTTGCGGACGCTTGGCCCAAACCAAGGACATCGGTACGAGCACCGAACGACTCCAATCCGTAACTTTGTCGACCGATATTGGTAACCAGCCCGTCATGAAAATAGCTTCGGGCGGAATTGCGGGACAAAACGAATAGTCAATTAATCCGAGAACTGCGAGGTGAAAGCGAGTGAAACCGTTAACGCGATCAAGACCTCCTGCTTCGAGAATAGCTTTTCGTGCCGACTGCATTGGCGGCGATTCGACATCTTGACCAGTTAGCTTGAGAGCCAAATACGCTTTGACACTTGCATTGAGATCGATTGGTCCACCTTGGTATGGGCTCCAACCGCCGTGTTCTTGTTGCGAGAACATTAGCGAACGAGCAACACGCTGAACGCTGGGGGACTGCAATTGCCCCAAAAAAGCATGCAGCAACACATATTCACTATCAAAAGTGGAGTCGCCTTCGATATTGCCGCACCAATCGCCTTCTGGATACTGGCGTGCAGCCAACCACACAACCGCTTTGTTGGTCGCCCGTTCCAATTGACTTGAGTTGGAACGAGTCGCGCGCATAAAATTCCGTGGTCCCGAATTATTCGAGAAAGCGCGATTTGCGAAGTTATCCATACCAGCCCCTAGCCTCGGTCCATTTGCGTCGATTACGCTTGCGCTGAGTCGCAAGGGAGTCGAGGTTAGAAGAAGCCAATGGATCAAGGCAATATCATTCGGTCGTTAAACGTATCGCAGTGAATTGCTAGCGATAGCGCGAAGGGAACTTGCGTTACCCACTACTCAACCTGCCGTTGGCTTATGGGGCGAGCCAATGAGTTGCTCCGGGGAATTAGACTGCTTGCGGTTGGTGTAGGCTTTGAATCTGATGGCCACTCGTAGAACACACAGCGACGCCCAAAAAGCTTGTATCGCCTGTTTGTACGATCAAGTCACCGCATCGTCCGATGAATCGCGATCGAATTGCACCTGAGCCCAACTCCAAGCGGCGACGGTACTGGGGAATCCGACGGTATTCATGCCTTGGAAAATAGCTTGTTCGATTTCTTGGCGCGAGGCACCGGCCCTGGTCGCGCGGCGAATGTGGCTTCGCAGAGCGGATTCTAGACCAGCACCTACGGAGACGCCGATCTTGATAAGTGCACACGTTTTTTCATCGAGCGCGCCGATTCCTTCGATCGCTTTGGCCATTTGCTCGTGAGCGGCGGCCAATTCTGGATACTGGCGAACAAGTTGTTTGTAAGTATCTGGCAGTTTTTTGGATTCAGAATTTGACATGAAGGCTACGTGGAGGCGAGAGTGGTTAGGAATGATCGGACAGCGCCGCGACAAGGGCGATTTGCAAAAGCGGATCGCCACGGAAATCCCATTATGGCGAACTTTGCGACTGACATTGCCGCACGCATGTTGCCATTTATAGCCGAAAAAAACGGTGCATCGTCCAGGCAGGTCAACCGAAGGAAAAAATTGCGGGTTCGACGGCAATACCGGAAAAACAGCCAAAACACTGAGTTTCGCACCGATCCTTGGACAGATTTTCTCAGCAAAACAAAAATTTGACAGAGAAATTCAAAATTCTGCGAACCAAGAAGGTCGAAAGTTGCTCTATACCCAACAACGTGACTTTGTTTCCGTATAAATTGCTAGCCAGCAAATCCCGAATTCGCGAAATCATTTTCATTTTCGTTTTCGTTTTCAGATTTGTCCAGCCAGCCTTTTCCAGATAGACTGGAAAGTGGCTTGGTAGTAATCCAATACTGGGATCATTGATCCATTTCTAATTTTGTATCTCTCAAACCGCGCCGGAAACGCGGTGGAGGAAGCCATGCGAACTGTAGCTAATGCCGCCAATTCTGCAAACGTCGTCGCCAATGTGCGAAATCGTGGGCTGGTGAGTATCGTTGCGCGCTTCCTCCGCCATCTCACAGACCGGTTAGGTAGGGGCACGGAAATGCAAATGCGGCAACACGAGCCGCGCATTACGTGCCAGGGCTGGGAACGGATGTATTTGGGCAAGGAAATAAAACTTTGCCCAGTCCCCGTCTCCAAATCACAGCCCTGTCGCTCCAAACGCTAGTCGCGTTTCGAGTCCTGCTTCGCAATGCTCCTAAGCACAAGAAGCAAAACCCTACATTCGCAACCGTGAGTTGCCCCGACCCTGAAGAAACCAAGCGTATTGCTTTGGTCCTTCGCAAGTCAATTTAATCCAGAACTTTTCGTTAACGTCTCAGCACGTTTCGAAATTTTCTGGATGAAACTTCTCACAATTGCAACCCAGCGTTTCCAAAGTTTGATTTTGTTCAGTCGCAGCGAATTCCGGCATCGTCCCGGTTCGCTTGATCCGAGGCTGGCGCGAATTCAAACACCAAGCAAAAATTGGTCGGTAACAGGCTTCGCGATGATTCGCCGCCCGCTGTCCGACACTTGCGAGAGAGGTGCAAAAATGATCGAAGCCATCGAACAGTTCACCGTTGTTGATTTAGTTGTTGCAGCCCAAGCAGGCGATCGATCTGCTATGGACCAGTTGTTCGTGCAGTTCGAGCGACAAGTCCAAGCAATCGCCGTCCGGAGGCTTGGCAACTGGGAAGAAGCCCGCGAATTGAGCCAAGACGTTTTCATTCAAGCATTTCGTCGATTGGATCAATTGCTGGAACCGGCCGCTTTCGGTGGTTGGCTGCGACAGATCACGCACCGAATGGCGATCAATCGATTGATGCGCAAACGAGTTCCTATTTCGGTTGAGCCTGAAACGCTTGATGCAAATAGCTCTGACGATGAATCGCCGTTGCAAGGTATCTTGCGAAGCGAACAACGGGAGCAGGTTCGCGAGGGTTTGGCGCGATTAGGATCGCTCGACCGAGAAACGCTGGTTGCGTTCTACATGGACGGCCAGTCGCTGATCGAAATGAGCGATGCGTTTGACGCGCCGATCGGAACAATCAAACGACGTTTGCACGTTGCCCGAAAACGGTTAGCCAAAGAAGTTGAAACTTTGCAAGCCGTCTGATTAGTCAAATTTGATTCCAGCAGTTTAGGTTTTCTCAATTAGCCGTAACGCCGCGCTCAATGCACTGTCTTCGAGCGCGGCGTTTTCTTTTGCATATTTCCTTTGGCGAATTTTGACCAAGCCCAGTCGATTCATTCCATGTCTCCTGCCTTTTTGGGTTAACATTCAACATGGGATACACCAAAGCGTTATTTGCAAACTTGAATGAGGACAGCACCAATGGCGGAGTCATCGAAGATTGGGACGATTGGCTGGATTGACTTGACCGTGAAGGACGGAGAGGGTGTCCGCGATTTTTACCAAAAGGTTGTCGGCTGGGAATCGACCCCCGTCGAAATGGGTCCCTACAACGACTACTGCATGCTGCCTCCAGGGTCGGAAGAGCCGGTTGCCGGTGTATGTCATGCTCAAGGCGCGAACGCAAATGTCCCTCCGCAGTGGTTGATTTACATCTTCGTCGCCGACCTAGCAGCCAGCTTAATACAGGTTCAATCCCTGGGAGGGAAAATCATCGAAGGACCCAAAGGACAACCATCGAATCAGTTTGCCATCATCCAAGACCCTGCAGGCGCATATTGCGTTTTGTGCCAACAGCCGAGCTAAAGAACATTTTTCAAAGCGGCACCAAAATCGAGCGTGACAGTTTCGGTCCAACGTAGGCGATTTTGTAAACTGGATTCTCTAACTGGCGGGAATTATTGGTTCGGTTTCGGTAAGCAATTCTTGGGCTCCTTGAGCTACCCGGATACGCGCGGTGGCAAGCCAGTCAACGACGGCTTCGGGCAGAAGGGGCAAACTGACACGACGCATGACCTGATTAAGTCGCCGACACAACTGAGCATCGTTCGGGTAATCCGACAGAAAGCGTTCTTGAGTAAACCGCGGAATAAGAACCGTTAGTGATTCCACAGGCTTGCTGCAGACGAGATTTGCAGCCTTTTGGACAATCTGTAAGTCGAGCGATTCGATTGCCGCGTAATAGCCTTTTAAGTACGCGGAGTCGTTTTCCATGAGCACGGAGTCAAGTAACAGCTCGACAACGATGTGCCCGACAAAGCCAGCTTGGTGACCACTTTCATCGTTGACCAGCTCTCGCAGTTCGACCGAGAATTGACTGCAAAGCTCGCTAAATTTTTGCGATTGATGGAACCAGCGATCGTCGTGGTGGTGCTGTATGACACCACGGGCCAAAGCCGCAACGCGTGAATCAGCATGGTCCATGACAAGTTCGGCAGATTTGCTGCGAGCGCGATTGCGTCGATCTATCACGCTCATCCAATCCGGCAATGAAGTTCCCGCCACGAAATAGGGATCATGCAAATGTTTGTAAGCGTGCGACAAATAGTTCATGGACCGTTTCGCTCTGGAGCCCCTCTGCAATATGATGTACTAGCTTAGCCGTAATTAATCTACCATGGATTGGCGGCAGAATATTTTTGGGACACGCTGCGCGGCTAAACGAAAGGAAGCGCTGCGCGGCTAAACGAAAGGAAACGCTCTGGGGCTAAACGAAACGTTAGGTGGCCAAGCGTTGTAGGCGGGGTGGTGGTTCAAGGCTAAAATGCTGTAGGCTGATAAAACTGTGGGCTGATAAAAGCGAAGAGTCGATTCTTTCTTGCAGCGCAAGAGGAACCGTATAGTTAAGGTTGGGAGCACTATATGGCAGGTGGAGTACGTGGTCTGAGCCAAGGTAAAATTCGCGATGAGTTTGTTGAGTACCTTCGTGCCCATTTTGCACAGTATACGATTACCGAAATTCACCCCGAAAGCCTGCGAATCGATCGACCGGGGCTTGGCGACCATCAATTATTTCTTCGGTCGCTTTTTGCGGCGATCGAGGAATTCGAAGGCGAATCCAACTTGGAACAACGGCACGAAGTTTTTGCGAAGTTTGCAGAGTCACTCAGTTCGGGTGAAAAACTTTTAAGCATGACGTGCGACGATCGATTGCAAAACGTCATGCCCCGCCTCATGCATCGATTGCAAATCGAGGGCATGGAAAAGCAAGTCCAAATTGGAATACCGAATATTCCGATCGAGAATACGCCCTTATGCGTCGCCTTTGTCATCGATATGCCGCAAAGCGTAGCATTTGTAAACCATGAAATATTGAAAGAGCTCGAAGTCGACATTGACGAGCTTTACAAAGCTGCTGTCGAGCATTTGGATGATGAAAAGTTTGGCGGGGTTATCCGTTCACTGGAACCAGACACGCTGGGTGCAATCAAGACGGGTGACTCCTACGACGCAGCCCGAGCACTCTTGATCCCAAAGTACCTGTCCGAAGGAGAATCGCTCGTTATTGCGGTGCCCGATCGTGATAGTTTGATGCTTTTGCGATCTCATTCTCCAGAACGGTTTGATCTGATGTCACGCGTCGCAAAGTTTCCAGGGGGGGATCGGCTGTTGTACGATCAGGCTATCGAAGTGACTGCCAACGGATTCCGTGCGTGCGATTAGTTCGCGAAATTGATGATCGCTACGTTGAGAAATTTCACGCCTTGGCTTAGGCTACGCTTTGGAGAAATCGCTCCAGATTACCCTTGAACGATTCGATTGCCGAAGCTCCACGGCACTATTTCCGCGATCGAAGTTCGAATCTCCCCGCCTAAAATTTGTCAAGGATCGCGTTATGCACTCGCCTAATCGCCGTCGGTTTCTCGAAAATTCGATGCTAGCAACGGCAGCTATGGCCGCAGCACATACGACGCAATGGATTCAAGCCGACGAACCTTCCACTGGCAATCCCTCTAATCGAGTTCGCGTGGCGATTATTGGCTGCCGCATTCGTGGAAAACAACATGCTGCAGAATTGGAGAAAGTTGCTGACTGCGAGATCGTTTACGTAGTGGATCCCGATCGCGATTTGGCGAACGAGCTTGCTTCGATCGTCGAAAAGCAGCAAGGGCCAGCGCCGCAAGCTCTCCAGGACATGCGACGCGTGTTCGACGATAAATCGATTGATGCCGTCTTTATTTGCACCCCCAATCACTGGCACGCACTCGCCGCGATCTGGGCGATGCAATCAGGAAAGGATGTGTACGTCGAAAAGCCTGTGAGCCACAACATCAGCGAAGGCCGCCGCATAGTTCAAGTCGCTCGCAAACTTAACCGCATCTGCCAAGGTGGTACGCAAAATCGTTCGAACATGGCGCTTGCCGAAGCCATCGAATATATGAATTCCGGAAAGCTTGGCGAAGTAAAGGTCGCTCGCAGCATTATCTACAGCCCTCGCGAAGGAATCGGTCCCAAGGGCAACTACGAATTGCCTGCCAACGTCGATTATGATCTCTGGGCCGGTCCCGCTCCGATGAGTCCTTTAACGCGACCGAATTTACATTACGATTGGCATTGGGATTGGCAAACCGGCAACGGCGAACTTGGAAATAACAACATCCACTCGCTCGACATTTGCCGTTGGGGACTCGGGCTGACGGGGCTTGGTCGTAGCGTGATTAGCTACGGTGGTCGATTTGTCTACGATGACGCTGGGGAAACGCCGAACACTCAAGTTTGTATTTTTGACTTCGGTGACAAGTCCATCGTGGCCGAAACTCGCAATCTGAAATCCGAGCCCTTTCGTCCCGGTTTTACCAGCGGCTGGCTATTTCAAGGTACCGAAGGTTCGATTGCTGAATCTTCCCTTTTTGATCTCGATGGAAAACTTGTGAAGACATTCATGGGCCAGCAGCCGAGTGAAAGTCATTTTACAAACTTCGTCAATGCAGTTCGAAGCCGCAAACGTGAGGATCTCAACGCGGAAGTTCTCGAAGGGCACCAATCCACGGCTCTCTGTCATGCGGGAAATATTTCTTGGCGGTTGGGTCGCCCCGCATCACCCGACGAAATCCGCGAGCAACTTGGTAAATTGACTGTTCAAGGCAACGTCGTCGACACGCTCGACCGAGCTATTGCGCATCTTGCCGAATACAAAGTCGATCCCAATTCGACCAAGTTCATCTTAGGCAGCGTGCTATATCCCTCAGAAAAAGGCGAGGCGTTTAAAGATAATCCCAACGCAAATACTTTCTTGACGCGTGAATATCGAACGCCCTTTGTCGTCCCCTCCGAAAGAGAAATTTAAAAGTAACAGCAGATTCCACTCGTCGAACGGGAATCCTTCCTCGCACAAATCGCGGTCTTGCAACTAGAATGGACTGACTCCATCCAATAGAAGTTTGCATCCTAGAAAGTCCGCTTCATGCCGAATGTGCGCCAAATTATTTTGCGACCCAAGCGCGTTGCTGCGATCGCTTCGCGTCATCCCTGGGTCATGGCACCATCCATCGTTGAGCCGGTTGATCAACCCGAAGCGGGCGAGTCCGTCGATCTGGTATTACCCGATGGCAAGTGGTTAGCTCGCGGTATCTACAATCCACACAGCCACATTCGCATCCGACTGTACTCTTGGGATCAGTCCGTCGACGTCGACGATGATTTGTTTGGAGCTCGAATCGATCATGCCATCGACTTGCGCAAACAATTATCCGACTGCCACCCACAGTCAGCACAGCGAATGATATTCAGCGAAGCTGATCAGTTGAGCGGTC
>JANMNK010000043.1:0-4067 GCA_031373875.1 Pirellulaceae bacterium
TAAACCGGTGGCAATTCAGGAGGGTTTGCTGAATCGTTGCCAGCCCGCAGAACATAGAGGTCGTCGCCAGCACCGCCAAACAAATGATCTTCGCCATCGCCTCCATCCAAAATCAATCGGAACCCAGAATTGGTAACCTGCGAACCGTCGATGACGTCCTGCCCAGCCAATGAAACGACCATCAAGTTGGTCACATTGTTGGCCGTAAACGTCGAGTTGTTGATGGTTAACGCGGGCGCGTTCACGCCATCATCGTTTCCTGAAGTCCCGAACATCAACGCCGACGTAAAATTAGCCGTTCCGCCGTCGTCATCCGATACAGTCAATTCCACTCGCAATACACCGCTACCCAGCAGCGTTCTATCAAGCGTAAAGTTACTGGTTGTACCTGTTTGCGAACCGTTGGAACCGGTCGCCAACCACAAGTAGCTGATCGTGGCCAAATCCTCAGGGCTCGCGTCGTCAACAAAACTAACGAGCGGGATAAGATTCGGCGACATCACGCGATCTGCCAAGAAACTGACATTCGGCGACAAGTTATCGACTTGGATCACGCCCTGTATAACTGAGCTTCCGCCATCCATATCGTTAATCGAAGCAACGAGGCTCAGCGTATCTGACGATGTTCCCGCAGGGTAATCATCCGTAACTCGGAAAATGGCTTCAAAGGTATGCGTCGTCGAGTCCACAACCGCTTCGACCGACTGGCTCGATCCCCAAGTAACCGTTACCGATTGCTGGTCATAAATACCTGCGTCCAAATAATTGCCAGTCACTCGAACTTCGGTACCTTCAGGCACGGCCGTTCCAAACGGAGCCAAAACCCAATCGCCCGCGTTGTTCCTCAGGAACATCTGGAAATTGGAAAGGATCGGTGCCGCGTTGATAACCGTAAGATTGTCCGTGGCTTCGACGAATGTTCCCAAAGCCATATCGTCGTCGCGTACTCGAACCGTCACAGGAATCGGAGCATTCAACGGCAAGTTGTTTGCGTAAACGTGGGTCAAGCCTGTCAGGGACGCAGCCCCGGGCGACAAAGTATACGACTGCTCGACACTGCCATCGCCCCAATTGACGATAACCTCATGCCCATCCAACCAACCTGGATCGGTGAACGAAACATTCAAATTCACCGAATCCCCTTCGGTCATTGAGCGGCTGCTTAGTATTAAGGGTTGAATGGTTGGTTGTACATTCAATACCGAGATTGACGCCACTTGAGTAATCGGTACCTCAAGCTGATCGTCATCAGTAACTGTATAGGTAATTAAATAGGTTGATGCCGGCGCAAGAGGATTGTTTTGATAGGAATGCGACAGCCCAATGTTTCTCAAGGAAGTCTGGCCTAAAACACTGGGGAGACGAATTGTTTCAGGCTGGCTGCCATCGCCCCAATTCACTTGGATTTCGTGCGCGTCATAGACGCCTGGATCAAAAATCGCCAGATCTAAAATGACGGAATCCCCCTCGAGGATCACATTGCTGCTCAATACTGCCGATGTGACGATGGGGACTGCGTTGGCTACGTTGATTGAGGTCGAAACAACTACGGGCGAGCCAGAAAATTCCGTGTCAGTTACCGTGACGGTAACCTCGTAGTCCAATTGGGAGAATCCAGAATCATTTCGATAGATATGATTGAATAAATTCGCTCCTACGTTACCGGACCACACCGTGTAATTTTCTACAAAGCTGCCGTCACCCCAATCGATGGTAACTTGTTGCACGGACGGATTACCTGGATCCGAAACAACAACATTTAGCGTCGCCGTATCGCCTTCGATGACTGTATTATCGCTAAACTCTGCCGTCACTGTCGAAGGAACAGCGTTGTTCACGCTGATCGTCTGTGTCAGTATCGCAGGCGCCGTCGACAAATCATCGTCGGTCGCCGTTACTGTCACGTTGTAGTTCGACTGAGCCTGAGTTGGGTCGTTCGAGAAAATGTGCGGCGCGGTTTGAATCGTAGTCTGGCCAGCACTTACATTCACCGTCTCAGGCAAACTGCCATCACCCCAGTCAATCGTGATGGAATGGGCATCTTGAACTCCACGATCTGCAATGGTCACGATCAGACTTACCGAATCACCTTGCGATATTCCATTATTGCTCGGCACCGCCGAAGTTATCGTTGGTGCTGCATTCGAAACAGCGATCGTCTTGGTGACCGTCACAGGGACTCCCGGCAAATCCGCGTCGGTAGCCGAAACCGTGATGACGTAATCCAGTTCGCTTACCGACGGATTATTGACGTAAGTATGGAACAACGCTGGCAAAGTAGTTGCGCCCGCAGGCAAAATGTAATTCTGCGGTGCGCTGCCATCCCCCCAATCCACGACAACATTGTGCGACGAAGCGACCCCAAGATCGGAGACCGTCACATCCAGCGTTACCGAGTCACCCTCGACAACCGAATCATCGCTTAGGTTGAGATTGACTTGAGAAGGAATCGCGTTGGTTACCGTAATCGACCGAGTTTGGCTCACTGAATTGGCAGGTTGATCATCATCCGTTACGGAAACGGAAATAACATAGTTGTTCTGCGCGACGTCGGGATTGTTTTCGTAGACATGCGGGACGCTGAAACTTCGTAAAGCGGTTTGCCCAGAAACATGCGGCAAATTAATTGTCTGTGGCAGACTGCCATCGCCCCAATCGACGATGACAACATGACTGTCCAGGATTCCCGTGTCGATAAAGCTACCGTTCAAGAAGAACTGCTGATTAGGTTGTACGCTGGTAGGAGTACTAATGGTGATGTTCGACGGAATTACGTTTCTGATTTCAACTAAATAGAGACCAAGCGGCGTTGAGTCGCTCGCTCCAGCACCATCGGCCACAGTCACTGATAGACGGTAGGAATCGCGAGGAGTATTGCTTACGCCATCGTCTTGATAAACGTGGCTGGCGGTAAATGTCCGCGATCCCATTGGCAAATCAATTCTCTGCGGAGCCGATCCGTCAGCCCAATCGACAAAGACTGCATGCACATCCGACAAACCGGCATCGCTAAAGTCGCCCGTCAAGATGACCGCTTGGCCTTCGTCGACGATCGGGGTAATGGTAAATTGGTTGAAACTAACCTCAGGTCCTTCGTTTTGGACCGCAACCGTAAAGGTCGCCGTTCCAACGCGCCCGCCATTGTCGACGATGCTCACCGTGACCGTATTGGGAACGACTGTAACATTGTTGTAGGTGTGGTTTAGCACAAATGTCTGGTCAGGTCTCAAGTCGAGAGGCTGTACGCCGCTACCATCTCCATAATCGACCGTCGCCGTCCATTCGGTCGAATCGTTATCGACAAAGCTTCCTGTTGTTGACAACGTCTCGCCCGCCAGCAGCACGACATTGGTTGGCAACTGAATTACGGGTGCCAAATTGCTGGCCACATCGCCCGCCAAGACGATAGGACTAAACTCCGAAGTGGAGCCAATCGTCAAGGCAGTCAACGCCGACCCAAAATTCAATCCGTTCCCCAGAGGAATTCGAATGCGGAACGACCCTGCTACGTCATCCTCGTCAGCCGCAGAATCATCCAGCACCGATGCCAGCAACTGCCGACCTTGACCAACGCCATTGGCAGTTGCCGCGGAAAGGTACAGTTCAACCGTCTTGCCCGCCGACATCGTGCCTTCGACAACCATGTCGTTTCCGACGATTTGGGTTGACGTCACGAAAGGATAATTCAACACTCCATCCGCATCTGGCTCATCATTCAGCGTCCGTCCCGCCAAACCAGCGTCGATTGCAAGGCCAAGATTGCTTGCATAGAGATTAATCAGGAATGAGTTGGTGGTTGACGAATTCCCCTCAAGACGTAGGCCAGTCGTTTTGCTGTTGAAAATCGAATTGCTGAGGTTGGATACACTGCCACCGAAAGTGTTGCCCGAAGAATTGGAGTCGACCGAGATTCCAATGTTATTGGCAATTTGTGTACCGGACGCGGAAACTCCGATCAGATTGTTTTGAACGGTCGTCGAGGATGTGGCGATGAAGTGGATACCTGAGTTGTTACCTCCGATGATGTTTCGTTCGATTGGTAGATCGCCACCGATGAGCGTATCGGC
>JANMNK010000053.1:0-3481 GCA_031373875.1 Pirellulaceae bacterium
ATCGAGTACTGGTTTTTGAGAATGATCCATCGCTTTGACGACAACCATGACCAAGTGAGCTTGACGCTGGCCATAGGCGATGTCTTCGCGAGGGTCGTAGCCCGCTTCACCTAAACCACGTGTGTCGAGAAATCGTAGCAAGCAATTTTCTTCGTCGGGAAAAGCGTATGTGCTGGCGGTTCTCGTGCAGGGTCGAAACCCGTTTCCAATTTCTGCTTTGCTGCTGCCCGTCAAGGCGCGAATTATCGAAGTCTTGCCAGACTGTGTTTTGCCAAGTAGCCAAATGACCGGAACTGGTATCTTGGACTGCGATCGGCGAATTTGTTCCTCAAGCTTGTCGGTGTCAACTTGAGGCGAGAGCACTGCGTGCCGCAACGTTTTCCAATAATTTCCGAGTAAAACCATGACAAGTGCGCTCGATCCGACAAACACGAATTTTACAAAACCAAGGAACTAGAGTATTTTAACGGTTACAAACGTCGCTTTATCGCCAACGCTACAAGTACTCCTGAAAGTTCAGAAGTTTTTTCGGGAACGATTCGTTGCGATGAACGTCGAACCGTAGCAACTGCAAAAGGGCTCGCTCGTGCGTACAATTTTGAGAATTGATAAATTCTCCATAAACAATTTTTAGCGATCACTCCAAAGTCCGATTCAGGATTTTCTGCAACTATGACGCCCTCGCAGAATTCTAGCACAAAAAAATTATTAGAGTTGCAGAGCGTCGATCCAACGCAGGACCTCTACTCGGATGTCGCGTGGATCATCGAGGCTTTGTCGCACAGCACTGGGCTGAGCACTTCCGAATGCCATGAGCGCCTCATGGTTGAATATCGCCAAGTCGGACACTTAGTCACGCAAGAACTTCGGCAACTTGGAATCGAACCTTACCGATGGTCCTCGGGCTTGGCCAATTTTTACCAAACGAGCAAGTCGTTCCTATTCGAGTCGCTTGTTTGGAATAGCAGTCAAGTCAAGATGGAGGCGCGACGTTGGATTGGGGCTCGCATCGCAAAATGCCAGAAGGAATCGCCACGCGTGCTTGTGTATGGTGACGGCCCTGGTATCGATAGTCTGTATTTCGCTTGGCGAGATTTCCAAGTTGACTATTTTGACGTCGCCCAACCGAGCCGGTTTTTCGCGAAACAATTATTTGCCAAATACGCTGTGCAAGTCGGTATGCCTTCGCACGACGTTCTCAAGGACAACCATTACGACGCCATCATTTGTTTGGATGTTCTGGAACACTTGCCCGACCCCGTCGCTGCCGTAGTCGAGATGAAAAGATTATTGACCCGTGACGGCATGCTCTTTATCCATGCTCCGTTTTGGTATCTGGCACCGAACGTATCAACGCATTTACGGTCCAATCTTAAGTACAGTGGCGATATTCGAAAACTGTACTCTTCCAATGGTTTGCAAGTGATCGACAGCGCTGCTTTTTGGAATCCGTTGGTTTTGCAAAAGCGGGAATCCATGAATTCCTTCGTCCGAACTTGGTCGACTTGGAGACGCTTCGTATTGCACGGATTGCTTTTCAAAATCTCGAGAATCCACCCGAAGCCATTAGCCTGGGCCGTTCGGAAATTCTTTAGCAGTAAACCAGCGTCGCGCTGGATGGAATTGGAAGCCTATCAAACAAATCAGTAACGGCCCAAGTGAACTCAAGGGCTCAAATCGAGCGTTACGCCTGAACCGCCAAAGAAGTCTTAATTGTCAGTTACGATTCGTTGTTGAGTCGTTCAATCAGTTCGGGCGGCAAACCAAGTGCCTTGGCGAGATCGACAAGGTACTGACGCTCTGCCGGACTCGCTTCGTCGATCATCAACGAAGAAATCAAATAGACTTCGGAAGCCGCAGCCATCGAGTCCACTTGCTTTGCAAGGTCGCTTGCACTCAAAGGCGAATTCACATCCTGCGCGAGGCTGGTTGCTGCATTAGCTGGTAAACCCATTTTATTGATTTCTTGAACAATCGTGGCTCGTTCAACGGCATTGACGTTTCCGTCTGCGTTGGCCGCCGAAATCATCGCCCTAACAAGCAGATTTGCGCGATCATCTGCTTGCTCAGGTGACATTTCAAGGATTGCTTTTCCCGCATTCGGCGCCGGTACTGAGGTTGTTGTTTGCCAAGCTTGTAACGATTTAAATGCAACGGACGCAACAGCCGCCAAACTGCCGTACTTGAGCGCCTTGCTTGTGGCGGCGCGGGCCGCGCGATTGCCCAAAAGCAGGGTCAATAGTCCGCCTGCAACGGCACCTTTGCCAAGTCCAGAGAGCATGCTTTCGCGAGCCAGACCTTCAGACGGTACGCCTATGCTTTTCTCGGCAATCTCACGAGTTTTCTCTGCCCATTCTCTGCCGCTCTGCAACACTTGATCCAAGATTTGGCCGGTGTTCATAAATTAATTCCTTGATCCATCAGCATTACTTTTTGTCTAATCACAACAACATTCTAGCAGGCCCAGTTGCTCGTAGTGTCAAAACCCCCGAATATTCGCGTTATTCGTCCGCGAACGGTTGGGTGCTGACTAGGTTATCGCAACACCGGCCTACTTTTGATCGACTTCAAGCGAAATGAACGCGAGACGAGTGGTATGGGCGGTGTATGCTGACGAAATTATCGGCAGCTAACGCCGGGTTGGTCGAGACTGATTGGTATTCAGCTTAATCCAGAATCGCGCCGGTTCTAACCGCTTGTGCTCGTTGCGATCGTGTTAGTTTTGCGCCTCGCAAGTCGATCAAATAGAAGTCGACGCCTGTAATATCTGCACCGCGAAGATCGCAACCGACCAAGCTTGCTTTGCGAATGACTTCGGGTTGTTGAAAGTAGAGATCCGAAAGTTCGTCCGTGTAGAAACCCGTTCTCGTTCCATGCGACGGATAAGGGCTACCCACCAACCCGCAACGCGTTGAGCCAAAATGAAAAGTGGCATTCTTGAGATTTGCCCACCTGAGATCACAACCAGTCCAGTCGATTTGTGCCAAACGAGCGTTCTCCAGGTTCGCTTTCGTCATGCATGCGTGATGAATCTTGGTGTCCGTCAAGTCGGCTCTTTCAAAGTTCGTTTTTCGGAACCGGCAATTCTGCATTGTCTGACCCTCAAGCGTGGAGCGAGACAAATCGGCCCGAGACAAATCCGTTTCGTCAAAAATCGCCGTCCGCAAATCCGCCTTTCGCAGTTCGGCTCCGATTAGCTTTGTCTTCGTAAAATCGACTTCACTTAAAACGCAATACTGAACACAGGCTTTTCGAAGATTGGCGTTGGCAAAGTCGGCTTTGGTAAGATCAACTTCTTTAAATTTCGCACCTCGCAAAATGGCTCCGTGAAACTGTGCGTCATTCAGTCGGCAGTCGCAAAATACAGCTTTATCTGCCGTACAATCAACAAAGCGAGCATGAATCAACTCGCTGTGCGGAACCCAATCGCGTTTTTCAAAATCAATCTCATCCCATTTAGCGCCACGAACTTCGCCACCAG
>JANMNK010000070.1:0-7211 GCA_031373875.1 Pirellulaceae bacterium
AAGCGTCACCTCGGGAAATCCCCACAAAGAACTCATTGTGACCTTGTCCCAAGTCAATATGCGCAGCACCTCGGACGATTGCGTTCGAGATAGTCATAATGTCATCGCCTTCGTAACCGTAAGCGAAAACGCCACCTGTCCATCCACTCAGGACGACGGCTCCGTTGACTTGGCCGTTGACAACCGTATTGTGGCCACCTGGAGTGGGAAGCCCGCGAACTTCAACTTGATTCGGTCCCGCGGAGCGCACAACAACGTTCGAATCGTGTGGATCTCCATAGAGATAAAGATTTCCACCGCTAATGGAAGCAGTTACGGCCCCCGCAAAAGTCGAGCTTGTCATACAAATCATTAATCCGACGGCTAAAAGCAATTTCTTCATTTTTTGTTCCTCATGATGAAAAGGGGAAAGAACAACAGTTCTGTGTGTTCTATCCAAGCAAGTGGCATGCCGACTTTATCGGTAGTTAGGAACGTACCGCCTTTGGTGTTGTTGGCGATGCGGTTTTCAGTGGAAATATCAGGGAGAAACAACTTTATTGTCGGGAGCCCATGGTTTAGGCATTTTCGAGGACCATAACCATACATCAAAAAGTGAGCGATTTGATACTGGTCGCTCAAGTGCCAACGAGAGTGATTAGAACTCGATTTGTATTTGTTCTTGTCGATGAATCTCGAGTATCTAATTCGATGGAAGAAAAAGAGGGGTCGGTAATCTTCTAAGCTGCCAAGGGGCCGTGAACTCCCGGTAACGATCGTAAGGAATACAATAGAACCCGCTCTTGCCGATATTTTCTGGATATAAAACGGGACTACTCAAAGTGAAGAATTACCTTTTGTGCTCATGCATTGTCTTAGTAAGTTTGACCGGGGCGTTATTGGCAGATGATGCGAGCCAAAAAAAGGAACCCCGAATCGGCAACATCGCTGCTGCGAAAGTTCTGATACTCGGCAACAGCATCACACTGCATGGGCCTGCGGCAGAGATAGGATGGAACGGCAATTGGGGAATGGCGGCTAGCTCGAAAGACAAAGACTTTGCTCATTTGCTCGTGACGCAGATCGCTCAAGTAACGGGTCAAGAGCCCCTGTTGCTTGCCAAGAACATCGCTTCTTTTGAACGCAGTTACCGGGAGTATGACTTTCTGAAGGAGCTGAAATCGGAGTTAGAATTTCAAGCTGACATTGTGATACTGGCCATTGGCGAAAACGTTGCGGAACCTACCACTGAGGAATCGAAAAAAGCCTTTGCATTGGGTTGTGAGAAGCTGATCGAGACCGTCCTTGCTCACCGAGAACCGACGATATTTGTTCGAAGTTCCTTCTGGGCCAATACTGTCAAGGACGAGATTCTGAAGTCGGCGTGCAAGGCGACGAATGCGACCTACATCGATATTTCGAACTTGGGTGCAATCGAAACCAATGCGGCAAGGTCGGAACGCAAGATCGATCACGCGGGAGTCGGTGCCCATCCAGGCGATGCAGGGATGCAAGCTATTGCCGACGCGATCTTTAAAGCGATCGAAGAACAATCCAAGTTGGATTTTGACAAAAAGTAGGTCGTCGGCGAGTTGTTGTAAGACCTTGCGATTCAAGCCGATAGTGATCGATGAATTTACCGGGCGATATCATATCCCACGTCGCGAATCAGGACCTACTAAGTCGTGCTTCGCGATAGCTCACAAAACGTTCGAGTTTTGTATCCCACAGATTGAGCCGGAAGCACGCGTAGATATCCGACAGGCGGAGCGACGTCGACGACGGCTTTTGGAGTTCGACTAACGATTCCATCGCATCATGGAGTCGATAGAACGGAATCTTTGCATTGAGATGATGCACGTGATGGTAACCAATGTTGCCCGTAAACCAATGCATGATCGGATGCATTCGCATATAACTTGACGATGCGAGTGCGGCACGAACGTAGCTCCACTGCTCACGTCGATCCAATTTGCAGTCAGGGAAATTGTGCTGTGCGTAAAACAGGTACGAACCAATCCCGCAAGCAACGACAAGCGGCAAAATTAAACACAGGATCAAATAGTCCCAGCCAAAACTGGCCAAGCCGATGGCGATCGCCACATGCAGTATCAAAGCGAGTACGGAATCGATGTGCCGTGCTGGATTGAGAAAAATAGCTCGCAAGCACATGCCACCCATGAACACCGTCAGATAGCCGAGGCAAATCGTGACAGGGTGACGCGAAAATATGTAGGAAAGTTTTTGCCACCGCGTCGACGCCGCATACTGTTGGCAAGTCATTACTGGAAACGAGCCAATGTGCTCATTGGTTTCTTTGCAGTTATGTTTGTGATGATGATCGTGAGATCGATTCCAAACGCTGCCGGGACTCAAGACCAGCAAACCATACACATACATGATGGCTCCAGCGATTTTTGATTTCGCAAGGATCGCGTGATGCTGGTAATCGTGATAGATGATGAAAAGTCGTACGATTAGCAGGCCGCTGACTAAGCTTGAGAGTACCCGCACGCTCCAATGCAACTGCGTTAGGCAAACGCCGAGCATCGCAAAGTAACAAGCCAAGGTCGAAAAAAGATACCACCAGCTTCGATATCGATTGTCAAAGGCAAAAGCCTTTGTCGCCAGAAGTAATTCTTTATCTGTCCGCAAGGAAACGCTCACAACAATCGCTGGTTGCGGTCGATGGAAGCTTTCGAAACCCGACCGTTAAAGATTTCGAAGTCAGTGCGTACACTAGCGCAGAGCATCGACGATCAATGGACCTTTCACAATGCCAATATTAGACAATCTGGTCAATTGAACGAGAATTCAAAAGATTTTCAAATCGCGCTGATTGTATGCGTTGTGTAAATATTCAAGACGCCTATGAGATAACGCGTGTTTCGTGAAGACAGCTTCTGTTTAATGAGTGAAGCATCGTCGGACTTGAATAACCGACGCGGGCCAACGAAGAATCGCCCAAAACATCAGTGGCGTGATACCATTCTCAATACGAATGCGTCATCAAAACTCGCTTCGTCAACGCGCGTGCGGAATTGTAAATGTCGATCAAAAACGTAGCCAAATTCCCACGCCCTAACGTCTCCGTCGCGATCAATTCGCTCGACTCCTAACAAAACTTTAATATCGCTGTAGGTCACTACATCGTTTGAGTCGTCAGGAAACTCGATGTCCCAAGATCCACCGTCCAATAGCGACGATAGATACAATCGGCTTCCCTGACTTAAGGCATAGTCGATTCGAGGTCTAGGAAAGACGATATCGGCATGCAAGCGTGGATTTGCCAAGCTGTGCCATGAAAATCCAACGACAGGCAGCAGCTTGATATCATCTCGACTGATATAGTCCACGCCGAAAACGAAGTCCGAATTTTCTCGCCAGTGGATCATGCCCACCGCGTGTCCGGGGTATCGAACTCCGTCACGCGCGCTGTCTTCGAAGTCGCTGAAAATGCCGACGCTTGCGGCGATATCATAGCTGAATGCTTGTGAAATCGCTCCGCGTTTTTGGTATCCAATTCCGAAGTCGTACAATCGCGGAGGCAAAGCGACGGAAGTTGGTCCAGATAGAAAATGAAAATTGATCATGCTCGTAATGCCAGAACGAGGACCGCTGGCCAAGTACGGCGAGGACTTCAAACTTAGCCAGCCCAGTTCGTTGGCGTCCGAAGGCAGGAACGACAGCATCGATTCCGAAACCCGATAATTCGCATATTTGTGCATCGAGAAATAGTCGTTCAAATTGGCTTCACGAATTTCACCTGTTTCCAACATCACCCCTGGGACTTGCATGCCTTGAGGGATATGGTCAAGCTGCTTTTCTTCCAAGATGACGGAGTTGGAATCGATGGAGCCGTTTTGCTCAATGTTGTTTGGACTAATTGGCTGTCGTTCGAATCGACGCTCGACTTGAGGGATGGCATTTGGCAGCGTTTCGTAAGGCCGTTCACCCACGTTCTGGCTGAATGCAAGTCGTGGGCTCGCTGAACAAAACAGGATTGCTAAGATTGCAGTCAAGCCACATCGCATGATGTTTAGTAAGGAATCCTAACTGGTGAGTCACTTGGTCGGCGTTGCTTACAAATCGTAAGCTGTATGCATGGTATCGGTAGTAGGTAGGTCTTTCTGAATCCATTGTCAACACGAAACATTCAGTGCAGAGGATCAATGCAAGCAGTCTGCATCGTGGCTGAATTGCTAGCATGCCTCTCGCTCCGTAATCGCAATGGCAATCGGTACTGATGTCTTCAAAGAACATGTTCGAGCGAAAGTTGGATGTCGACACCGTTAGAAATTTTGAAACGTGATTTCGGCTATGATCGTTTTCGATTCCCGCAGGAGCAAGTGATTCAGCGGGTCGTTAACGAGGAGCCAGGGCATTCGTTGTTGATCATGCCGACCGGCGGAGGTAAGTCGCTGTGTTTTCAAATACCTGCGCTGTTGTTACGAGAACGGGACGGGGAAGATGCATCGCGTTCCTTGACGTTAGTAATCTCTCCCTTGATTGCTTTGATGAAAGATCAAGTTGACGCGCTGCAACGTAAAGGAATCGCTGCGACCTTTATTAATTCCTCTCTGGACAAACAAGAACGTCAGGCGCGGTATGAACAAATACGAGCGGGCCAACATGCTTTGCTGTATGTTACGCCTGAACGATTTCGTAAGGCGGAGTTTCTTGAGGTCCTCGCGACGCGCACGATTGGACTGCAGGCCATCGACGAAGCTCATTGTATTAGTGAATGGGGTCACGATTTCCGTCCTGACTACGCGCGCGTAGGCGAGTTTCGAAAGATCATGGGTTCGCCAACTACGATCGCCATGACTGCGACGGCGACGCCCGATGTTCAGCGCGATATCGTCGAGCAGCTTGGCTTAAAAACGACGGAATGCCGACTGTTTCACCAAGGAATCGATCGTCCGAATCTTGAATTGTTGGTCGATGAAGTTTGGGGAACCGACGAAAAGATTGCGGCCATTCAACGAGTATTGAATCGTTGGCTTTCAGAAGATGCGGACGCTCAGCAGCAGAGTGCAGGAAGCGGAATTGTCTATTTTACGCTGATCCGCACCTTAGAGGAGTTCAGCGAACGCCTGCGGGCGTTGGAAGTCGATCACGTTTGTTATCACGGAGACTTGCCGCGACACTTGCGACGTCGAATCCAAGATGAATTCATGAGCGGTGAGACAAAACTGGTATTGGCAACGAATGCTTTCGGAATGGGAGTCGACAAAGAGAACATTCGCTTTGTGATTCATGCGGATGTGCCCGGTTCGATGGAGTCGTATTATCAAGAAATCGGTCGTGCAGGTCGCGATGGATTACCGGCGGAATGTTTGATGTTGTATGACCAAAGCGACTTGGCGACGCAAATGGAGTTTATTCGATGGAGCAATCCTGACGCCGATTTTTGCGTCAGGACATACCAGCATCTCGTCCATGACGAACAATTAGTTCGATCGCACGGTATAGAATGGCTTCGTCAGCGCTTGTGCGATCGCCAACGTCACGATCGTCGACTGGAAACAGTTCTAGGTCTGTTGCAACGCTACGGGATAATCGAAGACGAAAACGATTTGACCAACGTTGCAGTCGAAGGATCCTTGCCCAATTCGCTTGCCAGTGCTGAGCAGCGAGCAGACAAATTATTGCGAGACCAGAAGAAACTGTACGCTTTGGTTCAATACGTACAAACAGAACTGGATCGTAAAGAATTCTTGGCCGAGTATTTTGGTTTGCGCGGCGTTGAAATTACTTGAACTTGTCGTCGACGGGAATCTGATATCCAACGGCAAGCCTATTGGTCATGTTCGCGGCACCTACGATAGCCAATAGTTCCCCGAACATGTCGGGCGTCATCCCTTTCGCGTGCGCCGCAAATTTATGCGAAGCGACGCAATATTCGCAATTGTTTGTGATGCTGACGGCAATGTAAATCAGCTCCCGTACGACGGGGTCGAGTTGGCCTGGCCCGGCCATGATTTCCTTGAGCAAGTTCCACGTGCGAATGAGTGTCGGCGGGTGATTCGCAATCGCTTTCCAGAAGTTATTGATCTCGTCCGTCTTTCGAGTCAACCGGATGTCATCGTACACTTGGCGAACTTCCCCAGTGCTGTCTTCGTATTCAATAAGCGGTGTCATCGTGCACTCTCTGCGTGGCTAGGAAGTAGTTTTACTTTGCGTTTATTTGATTCGCTTGGAGGCTTTCTTTAACTCAGTCTGCAATCTGTATTTGAGCGATTGTAAACGATTCAAAACGGCGAGTGAAATCCGCGGGCAGTTTGGAAATCTTTTTGGAACTGCGACAACAAATGACATTTAGGTATGAGCGATATTTTTGGGAGTGTACGTAAAAAAAGACGGTCGACCATTTTGGGGATCGACCGTCTTCAGTACTTTTTCGAAATCGTAAAATCGAGGCCTTTTGCCTAAGCGAAGTCACGGACGCTAAACGCCACCCTGCAAGAATTATGGAAAAGCAAAAATGGTTTCGAGCATTTTGATCGCAACTAAGAAAATAGCTGCATGCACTGGAATCGCGATTTCTAATTTACGTCCGACTTATACTGCAATTGCAAAACAAATTCGGACGATTTGGGACAAAGTTTTCGACTTAAAAGCCAAAACTATGCAGGTCGTACGTTTTCCGCACAAGGACCCTTGGGACCTTTACCTTCGGTGAACGTAACTCGTTGGCCTTCATGCAAGTCGTTGAAACTTGCGCCTTGTACGCTCGACGAATGAAAAAACAGATCCTTGCCACCACCGACGTTGATGAACCCGAATCCCTTGTCCGTCAACTTCTTGATGCTACCTTCGGCCATTTGAACTTTTCCTTGGACTAACTTTCTTCTCTGCGCCGCCATCAAACATTTCTTTGGCAAATCGCAGAGTCATCTCGCGGGTAAGTGTAGCCGCATACCCCATCTAAACGCAAATGGGTTTATTTGCAATCCTTGAGCAACTGTGAGAAATTTGATTTCTGATATCCACTTTTGCGAGCGATTGTGCTATGTTTTGGGCAGGTTTGCGTTTATTTTGTCCCTCGAAATTAAATGGAGAAAATCATGGGAAAAGGTAACAACAGTCAAAAGAACGACAAAAAAGGAATGAAGCCAAAGCAAGACAAGAAGGCAAAGGGAGCGAAATCCGACGCCAAGAAGTAATCTCTTTGCCGTTGTTCACTGAATCCTCGTCACTCCATCCGATCCATTTTGAGCTCGACGATG
>JANMNK010000418.1:0-5298 GCA_031373875.1 Pirellulaceae bacterium
ACCTGTAGGACGGGTCTCCAGGCCCGTCCGAATTGAATGGGACGGGCCTGGAAACCCGTCCTCCGTTAGGTAAGGCAATTCCTGCAGTTCGCCTAAATGCAATTAATTGACGCAAATGACGATCAGCAACACTTTCCGCAAAATACGAACGCAACGTTTCATCGCAGTTCTTGGATTGAACGGAACGCGTTTGCAATCTGCTTAGATGTTAGAGGCCGACAGCTAACAAGTTTCGTTCGATTCGGAAAACCGTTTTTCCGAATTGATGCGCTGCGCTGAGCGAAATAGACCAAGCACCTGTTCACGAAAAAAATGACAACTTCCAAAAGAAAACTTTCGATACGATCTTTCGCAAGTCCAATCGTCAAGCTCTTAGCGATCGCCGGGACGGTCGTGGGTTTAGGGCTGATCTTAGCGTATCTCGCTGGATTTTTCCGCGACAAAATATCGCCTGAGCGGGTCGCATCCCACCAAGAACACATTGAAGGTGCGATTGTGGAAGTGAATACGATAACCCGTGATTCGCTGGAGAGCGCGGTTGGGTCCATTCGCCCGGTGCATGAAACCAGCATTGCAACAAGATTACTTTCACGTGTTGTTGAAGTGAATGTGACCGCAGGTCAATCTGTTCGTAAAGGCGATGTCCTTTTGCGACTTGATGATGCCGACTTGAAATCAAGGCTCATGCAGTCCGAAGCGGGCGTGCAATCTGCAGCATCTCAAGCAGAACGCGCCAAGGCCGATTTTGAGCGAGCAGAAAAGTTGTTACCCAAAAACAGTATCTCGCAAGCCGAGTACGATGATGCCCGAGCTGCAATGCTGACTGCTAAATCGGAGTTGGATCGATATCAGCAAGAGCGACGCGAAGCGGAAATCATTCTCGGTTTTTCCGTAATCACAGCGCCTATGGACGGCATGGTCATCGACAAGAAAGTCGATGTGGGAGACACCGTAACACCTGGAAGTGTTCTGTTGACGCTGTATGACCCTTTGCACATGCAAATGATCGTTAGCGTACGAGAATCGCTTGCCCGAATGCTGACTGTTGGGCAGTTGGTTCAAGCTCGCTTGGAGTCGCTGAATCAAGAGTGCACTGCGACGATTAGTGAAATCGTTCCTGAGTCGCAAGCGGCAAGTCGTTCGTTCTTGGTAAAAGTCGTTGGACCTTGTCCACCTGGAGCCTATTCGGGAATGTTCGGACGTGTTTGGTTGCCGGTTGGCGATGAGACCATTTTGGCGATTCCACAATCTAGCGTCCTTCGTATCGGGCAATTGACCATGGTAAACCAATCGATAGGCGATCGAATAGAACGACGCACGGTATTGCTTGGTCGTAGTGTTGAGGATGGGAAAATCGAAGTGCTTGCGGGTTTGCAAAAAGGAGACAATATCGTCGTCCCATCAAAGCAGGATCGTCGTTAACCTTGAAAACATTTCCCCCTGAAGAATCGCAATCGACGCAATCGAAACCCGACGAACAAGAAATATTGGGTCACGATGATTTCCTGTCGTCGATCGTCAAGATATTTCTTCGCTCTCGATTGTCTTTGGTTCTGATCGTGCTGTCAGTAGTCATCGGGGCGGCGGCGCTGTTGATCACACCGCGCGAAGAAGATCCGCAGATCGTTGTGCCCTTGGCCGATATTTACGTACAGTATCCGGGACACTCGGCCCGAGAAGTCGAGCAACACGTCGCGTCAAAGCTTGAACGATTGCTTTTTCAAATCGATGGCGTCGAGTACGCTTACAGTATGTCTCGCGACAACATGGCCATCATCACCGTTCGGTTCTATGTCGGACAAGATCGCGAAGAGAGCCTTGTAAAACTTTTCAAGAAGATCAACGAAAACATCGATATCGTCCCTCCCGGCGTTACAGGTTGGGTGGTCAAGCCTGTTGAAATCGATGATGTCCCAGTGGTAACTTTGGCACTTCAAGGTGCTGGCGGCGACTCGCATATATTGCGGCGTGTCGGCGAAGAGTTGGTCGATAAACTGGCTGCTGTACCTAACGTATCGCGTGTCGCTCTCGTTGGTGGCGAGCCAAGAGTTGTCAGCGTCGAATTGCTATTGGAAAGTTTGCAAGGATATCAAATCAGCCCGCTGGAAATTGTTCAGTCGTTAAGAGCTTCTAACGTGACATTACCGGGTGGCGATTTTCGTAACGGAAATCAAACGATGATCGTCGAGACCGGCGCTGGATTTGTATTGCCACACGAACTAGCAAATCTGGTTGTCGGCGTCGCAAGCGGGCAACCTATCTTCCTGAAGGATGTGGCCGTAATTCGCGACTCGGGTGACGAAGTTGCAACGTACACGCGACATGGTTGGGGACCAGCACGACATCGAGTCGAACACGCAATGGCCGCAGGTTCACTTGTCACTTCGGTGGAGGAAGAGCATGTGCAAGTGGAGGAAAACGAAGCGATTGGTCCAAGTGATCAATCTGTCGTTTTAGCCATATCAAAGCAAAAGGGATCGAACGCAGTTCAGGTATCCAAAGAGATCGTCAAGAAAGCTCTAGAATTGCAGAAGCAAGTTTTGCCGAGCGACGTGCAGATGATTGTGACTCGAAATTACGGGATGAATGCAAATGAAAAAGTCAACGAATTGGTCGAGGCGCTCGGAGTCGCTATCCTCATCGTCGTAGCTTTGTTGACATTAAGCATGGGGTGGCGAGAAGCTTTTGTTGTTGCCTTGGCCGTTCCGATTGTGTTTGGATTGACTTTAGCAGTCAATTTAGCGTTTGGTTACACGGTGAATCGGGTTACCTTATTTGCCTTAATCCTTTCTCTGGGACTTTTGGTCGATGATCCGATTGTTGACGTCGAGAATATTGCACGGCATTTTCATCTGAAGGGTCGAGCGTCGCTTCAGATTGTCATGGATGCGGTCGCGGAGATTCGGCCGCCTTTGATCAGCGCGACCTTGGCCGTCATCGTAAGTTTTTTGCCGATGTTCTTCATCACGGGCATGATGGGACCGTACATGTCGCCGATGGCATTAAATGTTCCAGTGGCAATGCTGATGTCGATGGTCGTTGCCTTTACGATCACGCCTTGGTTGACGTATCACATGCTGAAAAGCAAATTCAAACACGGTCACGCGCGGAGCGACAGCACGCACAGCGAGCTTTATGATCCTGCCGAATTGCAAAAGTCAATTCTGTATCGTTTGTTCAAACCTCTCATGATGCCTCTGATGAAATCCAAGACTCGTGCGGTGGTGTTCTTAGTGACCATCGGTGGACTGACTGCTGCGGCTGCTTCGATGGCCATGTTCCGAATGGTTCCGCTCAAAATGTTGCCGTTTGACAACAAGAATGAAGTTCTCGTACTGGTCGACATGGACGAAGGGACGTCTTTGGAGAAATGCGATGCACTCGTAAGGGAACTGGAAAGTTCGATTGCGGAGATCGCTGAAGTCACGGACTATTCGAGTTACGTTGGAACGCCCGGGCCAATTGACTTCAATGGTATGGTACGGCATTTCTATCTGCGGACTGGCGATCATTTCGGCGAAATTCGAGTGAACTTAGTTGGCAAGAAAGAACGAAGTTTGCAAAGTCATGGAATTGCACTTCGCGAACGAAAGCGATTAGAAGAAATCGCTAGCCGATATGGTGCGTTGCTGCGGATTGTTGAACTGCCGCCTGGGCCACCTGTTCTCAGTTCGGTGGTTGCCGAAGTGTATGGTAGTCCGAAGATGGAGTATGACGAGCTCATGGATTCCGCTCAGGCAGTATCGCAACGACTAAAACAAGAGCCCGGCATATTCGAAGTCGACGATAATCGCCATGCGGACCAGACGAAATGGACGTTTGTAGTCGACAAAGAGAAAGCTGCTTTATCGGGCATCTCGACCGAAGACATAGCGCGAACGATTGCAATCGCGATGGAGGGAGACGATACGCAAGCTTTACGGATACAAACCGAACGTAATCCGCTGGCGATTAAAGTTCGTATGCCTCGTTCCGATCGATCGGAATTGCAGCAAATCGGGCTGATTCGTATCAAAGGAACAAATGGGGCATTGGTTCCGATCGTCGAGCTAGGCCAGTGGAAGAAGAGTTTTGTCAATCAGACCATCTATCACAAGAATCTATTGCCTGTCGTTTACGTCACGGCGGAGACGGTGGGGCGTCCACCGGCTGAATGCGTGTTGGATGTGCTGGCCGATCAATCGAGCATGAATGAGTTGCAAGGGCGCGATCAGGTCAGTGAAATTGGAAACGGGTTAGTCGAGAGTAGATCGGCGCGACCGATTGCGGGTCGAACTTATTTTTCAAACGGTAGCGGAGTGGCTTGGGCGGTCCCTGACTCAGTGCAAGTTGCGTTTGCGGGCGAAGGGGAATGGAAGATCACGATCGACGTATTTCGTGACCTTGGTTTGGCATTTGCGGCCGCCATGTTGATGATTTATGTGATCTTAGTTGGCCAAACAGGATCGTTCCTAGTGCCGCTCGTTGTGATGATGGCGATACCTCTAACTGTTTTGGGTGTCATGCCGGGTTTTTGGATGTTGAATCAGATAAGCGGCCAAGCGATCGATGGCTATGCAGATTCGGTTTACTTTACGGCAACGGCGATGATCGGCATGATTGCGTTGTCGGGAATCGTGACGCGCGATGCGATCATCTTGGTAGATTTCATCGACCAGACGGTCAAGAAAGGCCGCACGTTGATTGAAGCGATCTTAGAAAGCCGCGTTGTCCGGCTGCGACCCATTCTCTTGACCGCAGGCGCTGCGATGCTCTCAAGCATCCCCATCACCCTCGACCCCATCTTCTCCGGCCTAGGCTGGTCCCTAATCTTCGGTCTGATAGCCTCAACGATCTTCACGCTGTTCGTGATTCCCATTTCGTATTGGCTTCTGAAAGAGTTTGTGACTCGGACCTGATGTAAGTTGCATTGACGGTGATCTCTGAAGAAGAGGCTCTTGATGTTGCGGTAATCCGGCCAATATCTTTCGTAGACCGATTTGTAGTTTTTCCGAAAAATACGGTTGACGCTACATGTTTGCGGGCTTTTTTACCGTTTTGAAGGCGAAAACGAGTCTTCCGCGAATTCGTTAATTTCTTGCGATTCTATTGTGATTGCTTGAAAAGTGATCGGTTCGTATTTACCCTAAGATTGAGTTTAAAGGTCTGTGCTTTCAAACATTCATTTTGAAAACTCGAGAGTGTGTTTACATCATCTTGTTCTTCAGTTCGTAAGGAGAGTCGTATGTTTACTCTAAATCGTTTCTCTTTGTCCGCTTTGTTGACGATGTTTGTTTTAACCGGGACTGTAGTAAAAGC
>JANMNK010000129.1:0-4118 GCA_031373875.1 Pirellulaceae bacterium
TTCTTTTCTGGGCTTCATCATTAGTTTGTAGCCGTGTCGTCGTCTTTTCAAGACACGCGGCTCTAATCAGCCGCGGCGATTGGCGACTTCGCAATTTGCGATTTGCTTGAGCATGGTTAGTAGATAGCTTTCCAGTTCAGCGGGGGGCACCTGTCCACTTGATAGTAGCATCCAGGATGTAAGAACGTATTGGCAGGCTCTACCAACTAACGCATCCACAGTTTTCCCTAAACTGAAACTACCATTACGCAAAGATTCTGGTAATGCATCATCCACAAAAACCCCCTCACGGTTTTTTGCAGGCAAGTGAACCGAGGAGGGCTTCAATTTTAATACCAAGGCAAGCTTCGCACCGAAAAATCACCTTGACTGCGTAGAGCTTACAAAATTTCTCAACTCAGCCCAATTGCAATCAGCGCGCTAAAATAATTCCGACAGTGCCATTCGGAACTTTTACTCATCTGCTGCGAGAGATTTAGCGCAAGTCACTCTGTAACGCTTGGCGGAAGTTGTTTTTGTAGTTTGTTGGTGAGGCGCTTTAGAGAGGCTGTGATTTTTGCCAAGTCGGGTTGGCTGCCGCGTTTGGGGCGGACTACGAAATCGATCGACCAGGGCATGTGGACTTTTTGCTGACGGAAAGCTTCGCGAATCAATCGTTTCCAATAATTCCTTGTCGGTGCATTTCCGACCATCTTCGATACGGCTAGACCCAAACGTGGATGGCCGACTTTGGTGCGGATAGCTGTGATGACGAGGGTGTCATCGTTCGCGACACGTCCGCGATTGAAGATCAGAGCGAAGTCCTTTCTCAGGACCACTCGATCGGACTTGGGGAACGACTGGTCGCCGGTCACAGATTGGCTCGATTCGTGTGTATTGGTTTCGCGGCGGGAAACTACCAGGTGATTCCTGCTCGCGGCGACTCACTGGCGGAGTCGGATTCCGATAATATTTTCTTGGCTTGTTCGCTTAACGTTGCGGGCAGTTTGATCAGTAGCTCCACGAACATGTCGCCGACGTTGCCGTGTTCATCGGGAACGCCCTGCCCTTTGATACGCAGTTTGCGCCCGCTGCTACTCATTGGCGGAATGGTAACGGTGACGGTACCACCTGGCGTTGGAATATCGACTTTGGCACCATTCACGGCTTCGTTCAATGTAATCGGTAGCCTTAGTTCGAGATTCTGACCCACGCGTTTGAAATTCGGATGCGAGGCAACGTGGACCGTCAGCAATAAGTCGCCGTTGCGGCCAGCAGCACCAGCTTGCCCTTTGCCACGCAGACGAAGCTTTTTGCCGTCGACAGTTCCAGGCGGGATCTTGATCGAGATCGTTTCTGGAGTACCGCTTCGATCGAGCGTCAAAGTGACTTCGCCACCAGAAACGGCCTTGGAAAAAGGAACGGTGACTTCGGCAGCCAAGTCCGCGCCGCGCTGGGCCGCAGCGCCGCGTCGGCCGCGTGGGGCTCCGCCACCTTGTCCCGAAAATTGGCGAAACATATCGCCCAAGTCAAAACCGCCAGCACCGCCGAACAGGTCGTTCAAGTCGACTTGTTGGCCGCCACCTCCGCCGCCAGCGAATGGGTTTGGGCCCATTTTTTCGAAATCCGCTCCGAATTGATCGTACTTTTTACGCTTCTCTGGCTCGTTGAGAACGTCATAGGCAGCTTGGATTTCCTGAAATCGCGCTTTGGCAGTTTTGTCATCCAAATTCATATCGGGATGATATTTGCGCGCGAGCTTGCGATACGCTTTTTGGATCTCTTCGGGCGAAGCTGTCCGGCTCACCCCGAGAGCTTTGTAGTAATCCGTTGCCATTGCTGTACTTTCCATTTTCGTGCGACTCCACTCAATGAATTACGGTCATCAAGTCGGTCGTGCTGTCAATTTGGCAGCAAAATTGGAACCGCTTTCCGATTATGGAAGCGAATGCAAATTTGTTGCCAACAACCCTGCTTTTGGTTTGTTTGGAGGACGTTATGTTACTCGAAAAGTCGGACTTTGAGGGCTGGCCTGACGAAACGGGATTCGTCGTATAAAATCAATTTTGGTTGATGTGGACTGCATGCCGTATTCGCGCGATTGCGATTTTCCTTTTAGGTGGGTACTTCCCGCTTTAGAGGGAAAGGCAATTCCCATCACGGTTGTCGTCTAGCACGATTTCCCAATCAATTACGGGGTACATTAAGCCAACGGCTTGTTCCAAATTCATGAATTCAAAGTGGCAAGCCGAATATCCGTTTTCGTCGCACGATCTGCAAATTGGCGGGTATCGCTACCATTATGTCGACGAAGGATCCGGCGACCAACCGATTCTCTGCATTCACGGCAACCCGACGTGGTCATTCTATTACCGGCATTTGATTCGTGAGATGCGCGGCGAAGCTCGAGTATTGGCAGTCGATCATATTGGCTGTGGGATGAGCGACAAACCGGCGAAGTACGAATATCGTTTAAAGCAACATATTGCAAACCTGGTCGAGTTTATTGAACGCTTGGACTTGCGCCGCGTCTTGATGGTGGTTCACGATTGGGGCGGTGCGATCGGGTTGGGTGCGGCAGAACAAGTTTCTGATCGAATTGGCAAGTTGCTGATTCTCAACACAGGTGCATTCCCGCCGCCGTTTATTCCCATGCGAATCGCAGCATGTCGCTTGCCGTTGATTGGGACGATTGCGATGCGTCAATTCAACTTGTTCGCCCAAGCCGCGACTTTTATGGCGATCGACCGGCTACCTCGATTG
Organism: Pirellulaceae bacterium; assembly: GCA_031373875.1. Taxonomy (GTDB): domain Bacteria; phylum Planctomycetota; class Planctomycetia; order Pirellulales; family Pirellulaceae; genus JANMGV01. The sequence continues at coordinate 2,743 of JANMNK010000129.1, forward strand.
AGTCCTGCCGCGCGTCAAGGCTTACTGGCACCTTACAATAATTGGTCCAATCGAATTGCCATCGATCGCTTTGTGAAAGACATTCCCATGTCTCGCAAGCATCCGACTTGGAATGTATTGAACGATATCGAATTGTCGCTGCCCAAGCTTGCAGATAAACCGACGAGCTTTGTTTGGGGGATGCGCGACTGGTGTTTTCGACCGGAATGCTTGGAGCGATTGCGTCGGGCGTTTCCTGATGCCACAGTTCAGCAACTTGCCGACGTCGGGCATTATGTAATGGAAGAAGCTCCCGAGGAAGTTTGTAAAGCTGCTCGCGTATTGTTGGCTAAGGAAAATAATCGATGACGAAGATTCCGGACATGAGTTGGTTGGAGAATGCCCAACCCAAGCACAAAAGTTCGCTTGGTCATTTAGCTACGATGGCGTGTTGGCTGGAAGCGACAGCGCCCAAGGCGGGCAATGTGCATCCAGGGGCTAGCTTTTCGAATATGAACTACGCCGATTTCTATCATTCGGCTTTGGCGATCGGCAAGATTTTTGATTGCGCTGAGTTTCTCAGTGTTGGTCAGCTTGTTTTGCAAGGCTTGGAGGCAACGCGAGCGGCTGTTAGCGTGAATACCAACTTGGGCACGCTGCTGCTGTTGGCTCCGTTGTCGCGAGCTATGCTTCGATGCCAGTCTGCTTCGGAACTCGATAGCACGGTGATTGGCAAATCGCTTGCCGAGTTACGCGGCGAGGATGCCCAACAGGTCTACGAAGCTATCCGTTTGGCAAACCCTGGCGGAATTGGTCGTGTCAAAGAGATGGATGTTCATGATGAAGCCCCGCCCGATCTATTGATCGCAATGAAAAACTCGGCGCAGCGCGATATGATTGCGGCAGAATACGCAGAGTCCTTTCCTCGTACGCTTGAGCTTGCAGTAAAATTGCATCAAGCACGCGTGGAGGGCAATACTTGGTATGTCGCAATTTGCCGCATGCAAGCATGGGCCCTGGCTCACTGGGGTGATAGTTTGATCGTTCGTCGCAATGGAGCCGAATTGGATCAGCAAGTTCGACAGATGGCAGCCGAGGCGTGGCGAGCATGGTCCGAAGGTCCCGAAGCCTTCGATTTGCAGTATGCCAAACTGGATGCGTTCTTGCGCGAAGACGGCCATCAACGGAATCCTGGCACGACGGCGGATTTAATCGCGGCGGCGTTGTTTGTCGAATTGTGGCGGTTGTCTTTAGCACCTGTTCCTAAGACTTAAGAGCGTCTGCGTTTCGGACCGCTTCGTATGACTTAATTTCATGGTCAAGATCTGAGAGAATGCGATGGAACAAGCAACGTATCGAGTTCAGCTTCAAAAAGAGCAGCTAGTTTTTAGCGCCGC
>JANMNK010000148.1:0-4074 GCA_031373875.1 Pirellulaceae bacterium
GCCCATAGCCATGGCCTACGCACTGAGTACGATTTGGATTCCGACTCTGGCGTTGTTGCCCGCACTTCGAAAAATCTCCAGACCCTTCACCCACTTTGCAATTTCGTTATGCCTAGGCTTGGGCTTGTTTCAAGCAGTCCGGGCCAAAGGTGTCGATGGAGTTGGTAAACCGATTATGGAATGGAAATGGCGCAGGGTGGCTGCGGCGGAGAAAGTAGTTGCCTCCTCGTCGACCGATAAAAAAACTCCACCTGCGGGCGAAACTACTGGCGAAACCTTTTTGGGCGAAACATGGCCGCAGTTTCTCGGAACAAATCGCGATGGCATCGGTTCGCCGATATTCGCATCGACGGATGAAGCGAACGCAGAAGCCTTAGAACTCGTTTGGGAGATCCGGGTCGGCGCTGGTTGGAGCGGTTTCGTGGCCGAGCTAGGCATTGCGTATTCTCAAGAAATGGCCGGCGATAACGAACAAGTCTTCGCGGTCCGAATGCGCGATGGTAGTCGCGTCTGGTCTGCTCCTTTGGGTCCCATATTTCGAAGCGCTATCGGCGGCGACGGTTCGCGTTCTACTCCAACCATCGTAGGCGATAAACTAGTGGCTCTGTCTGCTCTCGGCGAGCTTGCGTGTTTGGACAGGTTATCGGGCAAAGTTCTTTGGCGTCATCAAATCATCGAAGACTCCCAATCGGAAATTCGTGTGCATGGCGTTACCGGATCGCCGTTGATCGTGGATGATCGCGTTTACGTTTTCCCCGGTAGCAAGGCCAGATATGCCGTACTCGCTTATGACATCACAACCGGTAAACTTGTGGAGCACGCTGGCAGTCAAATGACAGGCTATGCATCGCTCGGCTTTGCAAAGCTCAATGGTGATAAAGTCATCTTGGCAGCGGGCGGAGAAGAGCTGGTCGGTTATTCGCCGGATCTCAAGCGGGAATATTTTCGTTTCCCGTTTACCAACAGCGAATCCACAATATGCTCCCAGCCACAACAGCTTTCCGAAAATGAATTGCTACTCAGTGCCGGTTACGGAACGGGTTGCCGACGAATTCGGCTGAAGGCCGATGCAGATAAGTCCAAACCCTGGACAGTCGAACAAATCTGGTCACTGCCGTTTTTGCAAACCAAGTTTAGCAGTACAGTAGTTTTTGGCGAATCTGCATACGGATTGGACAACGGCATCCTGCAGTGTATACGATTGTCGGATGGCGAGAAACAATGGAAAGGAGGGCGTTATGGATTTGGCCAGATGCTCTTATGCCCGCCTTGCATTATCGTACAATGTGAAGACGGTTCTATCGCAGTTGTCGAAGCCACCAAAGAACAGCATCGCGAAAAATTTCGCGTTCCGCAATTGGATGGTAAAACATGGAACGTGCCCGCATGGTCGCGCCCTTATCTACTCATTCGAAACGATATAACCGCGCGGTGCCTGCGCGTTCGCACTCAAATTAAATAAACGGAAAGTTAATTGGATAGCTGGTAATGACTAAAGGAAAAAACGTACTCGGAACTCCGCTCCAGTCGTGTAGCATGGACCCGCGAACTGGATTCTACCGCGACGGTTGCTGTACAAGCGGACCGGACGACGACGGAATGCATTGGGTCTGTGTCGTCTTGACTGATGAGTTCCTAAAGTTCTCAAAATCACGCGGCAATGATTTGACGACGCCAATCCCAGAATACGATTTCCCGGGTTTGAAGGCGGGCGACCGGTGGTGCTTGTGTGTACAACGATGGACCGAAGCACACCAAGCAGGCTTTGCACCGCGTGTATCGCTAAACGCAACGCACATGTCGACATTGGAATTTGTCGATCTGGAAGTCTTAAAAGAATTCGCCGCCAAGGATTAATTGGACCACGCTACTTCCTGATCGCTATCCAACAATCCCCTGCCCATTCCATGAACTGAGCGGTGCGGCGCTAGCCGCCGGTCCCTCCCAAAACACCGGCGGCTAGCGCCAAATGCCGCTCACAAAAAGTGGTTTTTTTCCCGCATTGCAGTTTGCTAAATGGGCACTCCGCCCGACTTGCCCTGCTGCGCAAACTAAAATCGCGAAACGATACCGAATCAACCTGACAAACGGTTGATATACAATTGGCCTTAGAACTAAATCAATCCTCTTACCAACTGTCTGGAGAAGCAACATGCATGTTTTTTCTTATCTATCCCGTTTCCCATTTTCAAGTCAAATGGGATCGTTGGCCTTTCTAGTCATGGCATTCGTGTTGCAGGTAGTTGCACAAGACAACGCACCCAAAGCTGTCCGAAATGATTTCAAAAATGCTATCGCACCAGATGACAAGCTTAAAGATTGGCAACCGCTGTTCAACGGTAGCGATTTGTCGAATTGGATTCAACGCAATGGCTGGGCCGTGTATCGAATCGAAGGCGATTCGATTGTTGGAACCACGTCCGAAGGCAGTCCTAACTCGTTCTTATGCACACGCGAAGAGTATGGCGATTACGAGCTTCGATTCGAAGTCAAAGTCGATCCGGAACTTAACTCGGGAGTGCAATTCCGTTCCAAGAGTCTGCCGGACCGCGATAACGGTCGCGTCCATGGACCTCAAGTAGAAATCTGCGCCGGGCCCGGTCCTGCTGGTTACATTTATGGCGAATCGACCGGAAGAAATTGGCTGAGCCCGGACCAGACTGTCAGTGACGCTTTCAAAAACGGTGAATGGAATCAATACCGAATCCGAGCGCAAGGACCACGATTGCAAACTTGGGTAAACGGTCGAATGATTGAAGATATCACGGACACTGCCTCGCCAACGGCAGGCTTCATCGGCTTGCAAGTGCATGGCATCGCATCCAAGGCCGGCCCTTATCAAGTTCGGTGGCGCAACATCGGGATTCGAACATTAATTAAGTAACCCAACTCGGCGTGCTTCGCAGTTTGTTCCAAGTACGCGATTCACAAAATGAGTTCCCATTTCCCTTTGGTACAATTTCCCCAAGGCACAGCGCGATCATGCCAGCACAAATCTATGTCAACTTGCCGGTGAAAGATCTAAAAAAGTCAATCGAGTTCTTTTCGAAACTCGGCTACACTTTTAACCCGCAATTCACAGACGAAACGGGAACTTGCATGATCGTCAGCGAAAGCATCCATGTGATGTTGCTGACACATGAAAAATTCATGATGTTCTCGCCCAAACCGATTTGCGATTCAACCCAGTTCGCCGAAGTCCTTCTCTGCATCACCTGCGAAAGTCGCAATCGCGTCGATGAACTAGTTCGGCTTGCAGTCGCTGCTGGCGGCGCGACCTACAGTGAACCTCAAGACCACGGATTCATGTATGGACACGGTTTCCAAGACCTCGATGGCCACTTGTGGGAATTATTTTTCATGGACGAAAACGCATTCCAAAATGCGGAAGTAACACCGTAATCAGTCAAAGCTTGGAAAAACTGCTTACCAATTCGCCATGATTGCTGTGATACGGCTATAGGTCGACCTTGATTTTTACCCGGACATTCGTTTACAAGTCACCTCAATTCTGAAACGAAAATCAGCTCGGGCACGAAAATCGTTACGTTAGGCTTCGTGTTGAAATTCTCCACTGAAGCGGGATGGAAATGGAGTTTCATCTTGAACGTCAAATCTCGAATTCTCATGTTGACGGCCCTTTTGTTCGCATGCGCTGGCTGCCGTTCGGCCGGGAACTCTGATCGGTCGCTTGCCAAATGGAATCCAGCCACGACCTTCTATTCGATTGTTGAACGTGCCGCAGACACCTCGATGGCGCGAAATAGCGAATACCGGCCCCTCGATAAACCACGTTGATGACTCTCTTTCGCGATCGGGTGAATCCGCCGATCGTACAGTTCAAAGAGTGTCCTAATCTAACCTCGGACCGACGCCGCGATGGTAGCCAGGTTTACTAACTTGGCTCGATCACCTGCTTGACGAACAGCGTCACAAATCAAATCGATCGTTTTGAATTCTGGGTCGGTCACATACAAGCAAGCGGGGTGGGCCAGCATGTCGAAAACTTTCTGTTGATCAATGCACCAAGCCAACGATTCGCGAATAGCGGTCAGAAACCACTGGAGCTGCCAG
>JANMNK010000153.1:0-3808 GCA_031373875.1 Pirellulaceae bacterium
GTGATGGCCTGTTTCGAGAACTCAGCCGTCATCATCCCGAGTCGCAAATCGCACTGACCGTTCTTCGACGAGCAAACGTTGGAAACCGAATAGACACCTTGAAACTGAACGCCAAGCTTAGCAAGAAATTCATTGCCACCAACCGACCCGCGTACTCAAGCGAGTCAGAGTCCTTGTGGCGAGGTTTGCAAGTCGAATATGCAACTGCTTTGCCATCCGAGATGCTGCGATTTTCTAGCCGAGGAGTATTGAATGCCACAACCAGCCCGCTGGCTGTTTTAAACGTTGAACCTAATACGCAGGCTTGGAATGCAGGTATTAGACCCGGTTATTCGATTATCGAGGTCGACGGACGGGTAATCTCCAATCCAGACGATTTTTCGCAATATGTCCGCTCTCGCGAATCTCAAGTCGTCCGACTCAAGATCATAGGGTATGGCGACCGAGCCGAGGAAGTTGAAATTCCTGCCGAGCGAATAGTGGTTCCACTGCCCTAACGCAACGATTAACGTTGCTTCTTTGCCTGCTATTGCGTGTAAAACAGACGCCCGTCGCGGTGTGGTCGTGCGATAGTGAATTTTGCAGAATTCGATATAGTATGTCGTTCCCGAAAAGCGAATTGTTATACGACTTAAATTGTTTGCATGTCCTCGAAAAGCCACTCCAAGGAGGGCTTTCTGGCTTCGATGCAAACGCTGTGGCTTCCGCGAATGCGGCCACCAGCCGATAACCGTACGCTGTCACTGTAGCCCGACCGATTGATGATCGCGGTGGGTAACGGTTTTTGGGATTCAGTAATTGGCAGAAATCTCAGCACGTTAAACGGATGCGAAACGACCCATGAAGACTGACGAACTTCGCGAAAAATACCTCTCCTTCTATCAATCCAAGGGGCATCGCCGACAAGGCAGTGACGTTCTCGTCCCAACCTGGGACCCTTCGGTTCTGTTTACACCAGCCGGGATGAATCAGTTTAAAGACCACTTCCTGGGCAAAGTCAAACTGGAATTCACTCGCGCGACGACTTGCCAAAAGTGTTTGCGGACTGGTGACATCGATAACGTAGGCCGAACTGCGTACCACCACACGTTTTTCGAAATGCTCGGCAATTTTAGTTTTGGCGACTATTTCAAAGAAGAAGCAATCGCGTGGGCTTGGGAATTCCTGACCGAAAAGAAATGGCTTGGTATCGATCCGGCCCGATTGAGCGTCACGGTTTACAAAGACGACGATGAAGCCGCCAACATCTGGCATGAAAAAATCGGACTGCCGTCATCACGCATTGTGCGACTTGAGGAAGATGAAAACTTCTGGCCAGCGAGCGCGCCCAGCGAAGGACCCGATGGCGTTTGCGGACCATGCAGTGAGATTTATTTTCAATTGGATTCCGGTAAGTCCGTGGAAATCTGGAACCTGGTCTTTACCCAATTCAATCGCGTCGGGGAGCCACCGAATAACCTCAGACCACTGCCGAGTAAGAATATCGATACGGGAATGGGATTGGAACGAACGGCTAGCGTGCTTCAAGGAGTGCCAAGCAATTTTCATATCGATATTCTATTTCCGATCGTTAAGGCGGCAGCAGAAGTCTGCGGCATTCAGTACAGCTACGACAGCGATGAAGGACGTCGCCTGCGACGAATCACCGATCACATTCGCGCATGCACGTTTGCCATTCACGAAAACGTGTATCCAGGCCCCAAGAAGGCGCGATACGTCGTCAAACGGCTTATCCGCCGTGCAGTACTCGATGGTCATCAATTGGGAATGCGCGAACCGTTCCTTCACGAATTGGTGCCGATGGTGGCTCAGGTGATGTCGGCCGTCTATCCAGAACTTGGCGAAACAACCACGCGAGTTGCCCAAGTCTTGCGAAACGAAGAGGCCGATTTCTTTAACACGATCGATGCAGGCCTGGAACGTATCCACCGCGTTTTCCAGGACATGGATAATTCAAGCCGCGTCATGGTCGATGGCCGCGAAGCAGCCAGTTTGTATCAAACGTACGGTGTTCCACCAGAATTGCTGCAAAATCTTGCTGCCGAACAAAATTTCACGTTCGACTGGGACGGCTACCGCCAAGCTATGTCCGAACACGAAGAGATCAGCGGATCCGGCCGGAAGGAGCTTTTCCAAACCGGTCCAATCGAGACCCTCAAGGAAGCTTTGCTGCGTTCCGATTTCCTCGGATACGAAACGACTTCAGCAGATGCGGCTATCAAAGGTATCGTTATTGGAAGCCCCGACAATGCACGGCTCATTGGGCACGTTCGCACTGGCGGTGACACACACCAACTCATTCGCGTGGTGCACGATCGATCGCCTTTCTACGGAGAGAGCGGTGGGCAAGTCGGCGATACAGGCATCATCGAAGGCAGCGATTTTCGATTTCGTGTTACCGATACGCAACGAGCAGGTGAGTTGATTGTCCATACGGGCGTTCTGGAAAAAGGTGAGATTAAGGAAGGCGCAAAGGTCAAGGCAATTGTCGACACGCCGCACCGAGACGCGATCCGCCGCGCTCACTCGGCAACGCACATTTTGCATCATGCGCTTCAAACGGAACTTGGCAGCCATGCTCAACAACAAGGCAGTAAAGTCGAAGCCGACTGGTTGCGATTCGATTTTTCGAATCAAGAAGCGCTAACCGAAGAACAATTAGAACGAATCGAAAATATCGTCACGACGAAGGTCGGTGAACCAAGCCCAGTTTCTTGGAAGCTCCTCCCGCTGGCCGAAGCTCGCACCGAAGGCGCGATGATGCTCTTTGGAGAAAAATATCCTGATCCCGTGCGCATGGTTTCCATAGGCGATTTTTCTAAAGAGTTGTGTGGAGGCACGCATCTGAATCGAACCGACGAAGTTCTTGCTTTTGAGTTGCTGTCTGACGAAAGCGTCTCTGCGGGAACCCGTCGTGTAACAGCATTGACCGGCAATCGAGCTTTGGAACATCGAACAAAGATTAAATCCCTCGCCGATCAGACGTCGAAAATACTCGGTTGCCCCGTAGACCAAATGGCAGCCGCTGCCACGAGCTTGCTGCAGTCCGTTCGCAAACTGAAGAAGCAAGTCGCTGGGGGTGGCGGAGGTGGTGCCGAAACATCCGCGCCAGCCGTTCAATTACATGGATCGCCATACAACCGAACTCGCATTGCGATTCGCCAGATCGCGCGAGCATTGAACGTGTCGCTAGATGAGATTCCAACTCGACTCACCGCACTTCAAAACGAGGAGAAATCGCTAAAGACTCAATTAGAATCCTTGGCAACCAGCGGCAAAATGTCCGCAGACGATCTGCTGAAAAATTCCGAATTAATCGATGGGGTTCATGTGGTCGTAGCCGAAACGCCCGGAGCAAATCCGAATCTCATGCGTCAATGGATTGATCAAATCCGCCGCAAACAAACAGGTCCATCTGCTGTCTTGTTGGGTTGCAAAGCCGCTGACGACAAAGTTGTTTTGGTCTGTGGTCTCAGCCAAACGCTCGTAGATCGCAACTTGACAGCGGGCGACTGGATTACTCCCGTTGCAGAGATTGTGGGTGGTGGTGGCGGGGGAAAACCTGACTTGGCTCAAGCTGGTGGGAAATATCCTGAGAAGCTGGGCGAAGCGCTCTCGATCGCCAAGCGAGTTTGGATTGACATGACCAAAGCTTGATTTCCAAGCATCCCATCCGCTAAGGGAATCATCGATCCTTTTCGATTCAAACACCGTGTTTGCGAATCTCGTAACACACAGCGTGCGCACACCGCTTATTAATTGTTTCTGCGAAAATTCTTTATGCATTAAAAAAGGCTTTGGCACGTTG
>JANMNK010000163.1:0-5943 GCA_031373875.1 Pirellulaceae bacterium
GACACTGGAATTTTTGCAGGTCCAACAGTCGGCATGTGTACCCTCTTTAGGTCCGCTTCCCGGTAGCAGCGAAGTGATCGAATCGCTGTTTGGGAAGGGTAAGCGATTGGAGGGACAACAAAGTCGCAGTGGGTTCACAGCGCAATTGTTGTCGATGGCAGCGTGCGTATGTGAACCGACAGAGGAGCTCCTGGTAGAGGCGTTCAAGTGTGTCGGCATCAAGCATGTCGAGCAATGGCAAGCAAACATGCTAGGCCCCAGCGTGCAATCTCGCCGTCGACGTGACCTAAGTCGCCGTGCCAGCCAGAAAACTGCGCAAACCACCGGTCCATGAAACCCCAATGTTTGAACAGCCCAGCATTGGTCGCATAGCAAACTTGGTTGATCTATACTCCGCGCGGTCAGATTTGAGGTTTTGTGAGCGGCAAGGCGCTAGCCGCCGGTGCTGACCGAATGCACAACCCACGGCTACCGCCTTGCGGCTCACTCAACAACACGTCCCTCACTTCTGACCGCGCGGCGTATAGTCGGAAAGGCTGGCGCGTCAGCCTATCGCTATTAAGTGGCCGAGGGCAGACTGCCAACCATCCATTTTCCGTCCACACATCGCCAAGTGGTCGCAGATGGCGCGGCATCTTTCAGAACCCACGGCAATCGTGCTTGACGCACATTGTCAAAACTCGTGAGCTTGGCAAAACGAATCATCGAAGCGGGTATGCCGACAGCGGTGAACCCGGGGTGTCCCGTGGCAGGATAAGGGCCACCATGATTCATAGCGGGACTAACCGCTACGCCGGTTGGCATCTTGTCATTCAGAATTCGCCCCACTTTGGTTTCGAGAATCGCCGACAAATTGCCGTAAGTCGCATCGTCGCTGCCTTTGGTGTCAGAGTAGATGCAGCCCGTCAAATTGCCTTCGAGGCATCGCAGGACTTGTTCCGCTTGTGCAGTGTCGCTGCATAATACGCACAACGAAGCATTACCAAAAACTTCGGTTTGAAGCGCTTCGGCATTCGCGATGAAGTTCGAACCACTGGTTTGCATGACCGTATTGGACATCGCACATCGAACGCCCTCGACTGGCTTGCCGCCAACCAAAAGCTCAGCACCATTTTTCACCAACGTATCGATGCCTTTCTCGAGCGACGTTTTGACGCCCTTGGAAAGTAGCGTGCCCGGTGTTGCGGCAGCGTATCGTTCGGCGATCGTTTGGACGAACTGACGACTGGTCGGATTATCTATCAAGATGACCAAACCGGGATTGGTGCAAAATTGACCGGCCCCCATGAGCCCGCTCGTGACGTATTCGTCAACAATTGCTGCCGCTCGCTCGTTCAGTGCGCCTGGCAAAATCAAGACTGGGTTGATACTGGAAAGCTCCAGATAGATGGGCTTTCCTGCTCGGTCGGCAGCGGACTTGAGGGCCAAGCCCGCGTGTCGTGCTCCGGTGTATCCAGTAGCGCCTACTCGAGGCTCCGATACCAATCGTTCGCCATCGGCGTGGTCCGTTCGATAAATGAGCTGAACCAAACCGCGTGGTGCTCCGGAATTCTTCATAGCTTGGCCGGCCACTTCCATCAGTCGTTTTGTCGTCGCTGGATGCGATGAGTTGGCCTTACCGATCACAGGATTGCCGGCGGCGATTGCGGCAGCAAAATCACCACCCGAAACGCTATTGAATGCAAAGGGAAAATTGTTGGGACCAAAGACGCAAATAGGTCCGATCGCTTGGTAACAGCTTCGAATTCTCGCGGCGGTATCGATCGTTGGCAGCGACCAAGAACCACTGCGCGCAGCCGTTGCTGCCAATCGCAACTGATTTACCGTTCTCGGAAATTCGACGTCTGCCAAACGCGGCGAAGCGGGCAGCGCCGACTCGGTTGCAGCAATCGCTACTAACGAGTCTTTGGCCGACTCCATTCCTGCTGCATAAGCTTCCAAGAAGTCCGCGACGACCGACACGGGCATTCCCTTGAGTTCCCAGTACGCTTCGGTTGCAGACTGAAGCGCTCGGTCAACATCCGACCACCGGCTAACCGGAAAAAGTTCCGGCAGCATTTCGCCGGTGACGGGATTCAGGGATTGAAAAGTCGAAACGGAATCGGATGGGCACCATTGACCATCGATGAAAACTGGCTGGCTCGCCGGCACTAGATTATCTCCCTTGAACGATCGTGTTAGTCAAACGGCCAATCCCGCTGATTTCGATTACAACTTTGTCGGCAGGCAACAAAGTAAAATCGTTCGCGGGCACAACGCCCGTTCCTGTCAATAAAAATACGCCGTTGGGAAAGTCATTATCCTTGCCCAACCACCCCACCAAATCTTCTAGTTTGCGATTAAGTTGCTTGACCGATGTTTCGCCTTGAAAGACAACTTTGCCTTTGCGCGAGATCGACAATGCAATCCCAATATCGTCGCGAGGCGGCATGGCTGCGGCCAGTGTAATCCAGGGCCCCAAACTACAGCATTGGTTGTAAACTTTGGCTTGCGGCAAATAAAGCGGGTTCTCGCCTTCGATGTCGCGCGAGCTCATATCATTGCCGATTGTGTATCCTACAATCTTCTTGTCGCTTGAAACCACGAGAGCCAATTCCGGCTCGGGCACGTTCCAAGCTGCATCTTCGCGAATCCGCAGTGGACCGCCGTCGCCAACGCATCGATTGGGCGTCGCCTTGAAGAAAATCTCAGGACGCGGAGCAGCATAAACGCGGTCGTAGCAATCTGCGGCCGCCTCGGATTCTTCCATTCGCGCTTTTTGCGACCGCTTGTACGTCACACCTGCCGCCCAGACTTCTTGTTGATCGATCGGAGGCAGCAAACATGCTTGCGCGACAGGAACTGTCTCGCCAGTAAGCTTCAAATTGCCTGCGAGCTCAACTAAGTTGGGACTGGAGAGTAACTCACCAAGCGTCTGCATTCCGTGAGCAGATAAATCCACGACGCGCAGCGTGTCTCCGTCGACGACCGCAACTCCGACTTTGTTTCCTAAAGCGACTCGAGCCAGTTTCATCTATGATCAGGCCGAAGCCGCCTCCACCGCGCTCAATTTCTCAAGCTGCTCTTTTCCCAGTCGGTTGCAGTAATCACCAAAACACTCGCCCTCTTGTCGACCATGTTTGAATCCGACCAATAACGGACGAAGCACGTTGACGATCTCTTCGAACGGCACCATGTCTTTATAGATAAACGCCAAACGCGTACCGATACGAGCGCCACCAACGAACAGCGTGTACTTACCCTTGGCTTTGCCGACCAAGCCGACTTCGGCGTTGTACGGACGAGCACAACCATTGGGACAGCCTGTCATCCGAACCGTAAATTTTTCGTCTTCCAACCCAAGCATTTGCAGCTCTTTTTCGAGCACATCCATCAAGCTTGGTAGGATTCGTTCGCTTTCGGTAATTGCCAACCCGCAAGTCGGCAGCGCGACACATGCGATCGACCAACGACGAACAGTGGAGACTTCTTCGCTAAGCGGCAAACCATGCTTCTTGATGATTTGCTCCAACTTGGAACGATTACCTTCGGCTACGTCAGTAAACAAAATGCTCTGATGTGCAGTCAACCGAATGCCTGGCTGCAGCTCAGCACAAATCTCGCGCAAGGCCGATTTCCATTGTCGCGATTCGTTGTCTAACAGTCGTCCATTTTCGACGTTGAATCCGTAGAACCAAAGCCCGTCGCCTTGCGGTTCCCAGCCAATGTGATCATTGTGCTCGTGAACTTCGTCTGGCTCGCATTCGCGAAGTGCTTGGCCAAAGTAGCTTTCCACTTGTCCTCGGAACCAATCGATGCCGCGATCAGCGATTAAGTATTTGAGACGCGCCGTTTTTCGGTCCGCACGATTGCCAAAATCGCGTTGAACTTTCACGACCGCTTCGCCAACTCCCAGTGCTTGCTCAGGAGTCACAAACGCCATACGTTTGGCCAGTGCAGGAAAAGTTTTTGCGGCACTTGGCGTCGTGCCAAACCCGCCGCCGACCACGACGTTGTATCCGATGATACGATTGTCACGCACGACGGCCAAGTAGCCTAAATCGTTCGAATAGAGATCGATGCAATTATCGTGTGGCAACCCAACGGCCGCTTTGAATTTTCGCGGCAAGTAAGTCTTGCCATAAATCGGCTCGACATTTTCGTCGCTACCGCCGACCAGCGTCTTGGTGCTGGTATCGGGATCAGCAACCCAAATTTCGTAATACGATTTGGACCGAGGAGCCAGATGCTCGGCTAACGCATTCGTAAATCGCTGCATTTCGGTATGAACCGAATCGTTGTACGGGGCAGGGCAGCACATGACGTTTCGATTGACGTCGCCGCAAGCCGCTAACGTGCTCAAATGGACTTCGTTGATGCGATGGATCGCTTGCCACAGATTGCTCTTAACTACACCGTGCAGCTGCAGAGCTTGTCGTGTCGTGCATTTGAGCGTCGAATTGCCGATTTCATCACACAAGTCCAGATGCGCAATGAACTGTTCCGCCGTCAGTACGCCGCCGGGAATTCGAGTCCGGGTCATGAAACTGTAGGCTTTGGTACTCTTGCCGCCTTCCGTGGCACCTCGACGTTCGCGATCGTCTTGTTGATAAGTCCCGTGAAACTTCAGCAGGGTCTGATCGTCTTTGCTGAACGTGTCCGTGTCTTGGGCTAGCTCCGCCTTAATCGTTCCGCGAAGATAATTGCTGGCTTCCTTGGTAGCCTCGACTGGGCTAAGTTTTTGTTCTTCCGACATTTCGATACCATTCAATCCATTGTGCTTGTGTCCAGACGCCTCCGCTGGATTTCTCGCAAAGTACGTCGCCAAATTGAAAATGTCACGGTAATATAGCCGCGTCAGCACATCCCAACTATGCCAAACCTTAGGGATTAAGCTGACATTGCCACTATCAACCCACTATCAAAAAATCTGATCGACTTAGGAAAACACCGTGATTTCGCTTGTTCTCGATGGAAAACTGGCTGCCGAAGCCCTCTATGCCCAAATGGCACAAGACGTCGCAGCATTCACTGCAGAGTCGGGCGTTACGCCTTGTTTGGCGGCTGTCTTGGTTGGCGACGATCCGGCAAGCCATGTTTACGTTCGAAACAAAGAGCGCGCGTGCCACAAAGTAGGCATGCAAAGCCAGCTAATTCGGTTGCCTGCGTCGACGACTACCGAGGAACTTTTGGCGACGCTCGAAGGATTGAACAACGACGCCAAAATTCATGGCATCCTGGTTCAATTGCCTTTACCAGATCAGATCGATGCCCGACTTGTTTTGGATCATGTTCTGCCTGCCAAAGACGTCGATGCCTTTAGCCCTGAAAACGTCGGATTGATCAGTCAAGGCCGACCAAGGTTCTTGCCGTGTACACCTCACGGTGTCGTTCAGATTATGGCCAAGTACAACATTCGCTGCGCGGGAAAAGAAGTCGTGATCGTCGGCCGAAGCGATATCGTTGGTAAACCGTTAGCCATGATGCTTGTCCAAAAAGACGGCCCTTGCGGCCCCGAGTTTTGTAACGCCACGGTGACTTGCTGTCACAGCCGAAGCGAAAATCTGTCGCAAATCACGCTTCGCGCCGACATTCTCGTGGTCGCCATTGGACGCCCGGAAGCCATCACCGCCGACATGATCAAACCCGGTGCAGTCGTGATCGATGTCGGCATCAATCGTCTCGGCGATCGGTTGGTTGGCGACGTGGATTACGAAGCAGCCACCCAAGTCGCTTCGGCCATTACTCCCGTCCCCGGCGGCATCGGCCCACTAACCGTCGCCATGCTGATGCGCAACACTCTCGAAGCCGCTCGTGTTCAGCAACGCGAAGCGATGCGAAAATAGTTTACGTTCCTTCGGTAGCCACATTTTGCGCACAAGCGTCTTGTCGAATTTCGAGAAACGCTAGCGTTCTTTTTCTGCGCTTCGTAAGGCGAGCGGCAGGAATTGCCATACCCAACGT
>JANMNK010000184.1:0-3698 GCA_031373875.1 Pirellulaceae bacterium
GCAAGCTAGCTGACATTGTTATCTGGGATCAAGATCTTCTCTCGTTGCCCGTCGACAAGGTCCACACCGCTAACGTGCAGACCACGATCTTCGACGGCCAAGTCGTTTATCAGGAAGGCAAAAAATGAGCAATTCTAAGAACGAAGCAGACGAGAATTTGCTTTGAGTGAAGCTAGTGGTTCGGGTAAGTAATGGCAGGCCCAGAATATTTCCAAACTTCAACAATGCAGTACGGTCCTGGCTCCGGCTTGGTAACCGAAAAATCACTAGCCATTTTGATTGCGTCATCTTGTAGCTCAACCAAGCAGTATTGGTTAAGCACGTCTAGGTTCATGCCTGCTTGTCCGTTGCACGAAAGCGGAGAGCACCCAAAACTGCAGTATCGCATTTCGACGACATCATACCCCAGCTTCTTGAATGCCTGGCTGTCATCATTAATCTCGTCGGGTTCAACGCAACCGATTTCGAGAGGTTGCGATTGACCATCGTCGTACAGAACATCCGAAATTCCATAAGCAAATAATTCGAACGCGTCAGGTTGCACTTTCGCCATTACCTCGAGGGCCGCATTGAGTTGGTTGAACCCACCATACTGATTGAACGAATTCAATGTGATTTCCGGATAGTCAAATCCATCCAGCCCTTTGACGATACAATTGCTCACGCTGCAAAGTTGTTCCAATAGATCGGGCGCGGGGAAAGCGTAATCCGACTGCCCCGACTGAACCGATTGCCAAGTATCGCGAGTCACCCGACGCTTTGGAAAATAGCCGATAAGGTAAAAGTTCATTTCAGATCTCCCATAAATCGCAATCTCTTCCGGAACAGCAATATGTTAGTCAATCCGCTACCGCTGGATGGGCGTACACGAACTCGCCCAACTAAAATTTTTCGCAGCCATCACGGAAAAGGAAATCATAAATCAGAGGCTGGAAAGCATGTCATCCTTGTGTTTTGAATTTAACCGTCTTTCCATTAGTTATCGTTGGTAAAATGCCTAGCATTGAGGTTCACATTAGCTGATACATTCGTCGTGTATGGCCGTGCGTGGAACTAGCGACAAATCGCCACGTTCATGTGTCGAAGCGTAGTAGCGTTTTTGGGATCAGGGATTGTCCGTTCAGTAATTCGGTCAATTTTGGTAACCGCGTTTTCCATACTGACAGGCAGTGTTGCGAATCACGGACTGTTTGGCGAAACGAACATACACCTTAAAATCACAGAATCGATCATTTCCTAGAAATACTGTAATCAAATAGGTTGACTGATTCGCGGTGCGAAAAGAATCGAAAATCGAATTGGCTACATCAACGAAATGACTGATCAACTGCACAACGTACGTTGTCATACAAAACGGAGCCGGAATGTTAGACTGGTTTGGATTGAGTTTTTGAATCCTCTAATTGGACAAGGGTCCGGACTTCTCGCAAACCTTTTCGATAGGTACGATAATTAGCTTTTCTACGCGATTCCTCTGACAGCAAAGGCGAACTCAGTGCCACAGCTAACAGGTCCGGAACAAAAGATTCTTGTTAAGTTGTTGGTTGCTCATCTTTCTGATCCGAGCCAGTTGCATCAACCTTTGTTGCATGCAGGGCTAGGCAACCTTTCGAATTTTGCACAGAAAGGGACGCTGGATTCGATGACAACAGAGTTGGTCCACGCCCTCTCTTCGCAATATGTCATCTTGGAGTTCGTCGAATCTGTTCTGGCCGGAGATTTTCTGAAAGGGCATTGTCCCCCGATCGAAGCGTGGCTGAAATCGAATCGAGCATATCTATTGGACATCAAGACTCGAACTACGGTCAATGTTGAAAATAGTCCTCAACTAGTTCAGCATTCGGAGGGGGAAGTGAAGCGGGTTGTCCCCCACAATCTGAAACGGTCGATCGCGTATGCAATGACTTCCTTGGTACTTTTCGCCTTAGGCTTAGCGACGATTTACGCTGGTCTCTACACGTTTTCCTTCGGCCTGATGTCCGTAGCAACGACGATTATTGCCTTGCCTCTATTGAAGACATTTCGCCCCCGCCAAACAACCTTGAAATCATTCGCGTGGGCAGTCGCTATTGGAGTGATCGTATTTTTTGCATTGTATACTGTTTTTCCCGCGCCGATGATTCTTAAAGGTCACGTCACAGTCGACGACAAGCTTATTGAAAAAGGGACAGTCGCTCTAATAGTTCGTGGTGCCCAAAGTCAATTATATGAAATCGACAAGGCCAAACCTGGTTTTTTCCGGTTCGAACGGGCAAAGGACGCTGTGGTCGCAAACAAAGTCAAGCTTCGAATTGAAGCAGAATCTCCAATTAGAGTTGCGGACCCAGTCACACTTGAGGTGGACATTGCAAAACTGGATGAAGTAAAGGTTGAATCGTCCCCCCCGCTTCAAACGTACGCATTAAGCGACCTCGCATCACACGTGATTACGCAATTGTCGAATGGAGAAATCAATGAAACGAAAAAGGAATTCGGAAAGGGTCGGAAGCTGAGAGTGAGACTCCTTCTTGACGGAGATATTGACGACAACTTTATTCGCGCCAGATTCACCGAAAAGCGAGGTGACAAGAATTATAAGGTGGACTTTGATTTTCTAAGCACGGACGACCGATTTGCGGGCTTAGTTCGAGGAAGCGAAGTTCAATTGGAAGGACGGATCAAGTCTGACTTAATCGTACTCGACCTCGACTCGAAGAATTCTGTTCGAATTGAATTGTTCGAATGCAAAATCATCGGTGAAAACGAGTAAATGATCTCGTTCCTCACTATACATTGGAAATCGGGCGTAACCAGTGAATTTTAGGTTACGCCCGGTCCCTCTAGAAATGCATTTGCGAATTGCAACGAACAGCGTTACTTGCCGTCCTTGAGCTCTTTGATCAATGTCTCAAGCGTCTGCAGCGTTGGTAACAAAGCGGCGTCTTGGTCTTCTTTTTGAATTTTCAGCAGCTTTTGCTGAATTTCAATTACGTTGCGGCTCAATTGACTGACTTGCGCTTCCGTATCCCGCACAACATCGTCGCGTGTACGCGCAATTTGAACTTCTTCTTGTACGGATTCCGTAACTGGAACTTGGACCGTTTCAGTTACTTCGACGGGGATTCCGTTGGGGCCGATAATCGTCCGAGTCCTTTGCTCACTTTTTAATGTCGTAACACTTCGCATTCTCATTTCCGTTCGCATTCCGAACGGGAACGTTTGCGTTGCGTTCTCGGAAATCTGGCTAGCTGGCTGACATTGGATAACCTGATACGCCGGCGCGGGACAACAAGGTCTTTCCTCAATTCTCCGCATCCTATGAAAGATCTGAGCTTCCGCTTCAGAGGTGCCAACAAACATTGCGACGAACGGGAGCAGTAAAGAGAAATAACGTAGTGGGCGCATTTGATTTTCAATCCTTCCAAAAAATGTTGAGAATTTACCCCTCCTCAAAATAGCAAGCATTCCTCACAGGGTCAATATTTACCGGTTAGGGAGTTTAAGCAAAATACAAATTGTCGGCGAAAAGAAAAAACGCCGATCTCTCTTACTTATCGATCATAGATATTAATACTTAGACCGGAGCATTAATTACTGTGATGCTTTTTCACTTGGGATTTCTGTTGCCGACGCGGTAATCCGTTTTCCCATTCGCGTAAAAACGCTGGGGGCTTTGAAACTTCCTTCATGACAAAGACGACTTTTTAATGAAGATTCAC
>JANMNK010000208.1:0-9756 GCA_031373875.1 Pirellulaceae bacterium
AATTATTTCCTGCCGATCGCCTAAAGGGAATTTTTGAATGCGAACTGTTGGTTTGCTTGTAATCATGCTGCTAGTTTCGCCGCTTGTGGCCCAGGTATCGTCTAGTGACAACGGGGACGAATTCTTTGAAAAGCGGATTCGTCCCGTCCTCGATGAGCAGTGCATCGCTTGCCATAACATGCAAAAGCGAAATGGCGGACTCTCGTTGGACCATCGCGATGGCTGGCAGCAAGGCGCGGATTCCGGCGAAGTGATCGTCTCGGGCAAGCCTGATGAAAGTTTGCTGATGCGTGTTATCCAACACGAAGAGCCGGGTATGGAGATGCCCGCCAAGGCACCCAAGCTAGAGAAACACATCATTGCCGACTTTGCCGAATGGATTCGAAGCGGCGCGCCCGACACGCGTCTGAAACCTACCCAACCTGGTAATGTGCCCAGCCGAGCTTGGAATGAAATTCGAGACGAACGCGCAAAATGGTGGAGCTTTCAACCACTGTCGCCCCGCCCAACCACCACAGGCGGTTCTTCGGCAATCGACCAACTGATTGACTCTCGTTTGAGCAGTGTTGGCCTGCAAGCAGCCGATACAGCCGATCGCCGAACACGGATTCGACGCTTGAGCTACACACTCCGCGGCCTGCCGCCAACTATCGACGAAGTGAACGCCTTCGCAAAAGACGATTCACCGAATGCATGGGAACAATGCGTCGATCGCATGCTAGCTTCCCAATCATTTGGTGAATACTGGGCGCGGCACTGGATGGATGTTGTGCGTTACGCGGATACGCATGGTTCCGAAGACGACGCCTATTTGCCTTTTGCGTACAGGTACCGCGACTACCTGATTCGCGCTTTCAATAACGATGTTCCTTTCGATCAATTGATTCGCGAGCACATTGCCGGAGACGTGATCGCGCCACGATGGAACGACCAACTGGACGTAAATGAGTCGATCATTGGCACCGCTTTCTGGCGATTTGTAGAGTTCAATCAAACGCCGGTCGATGTCAAACGCGAAGAGATCATCGTGATTGACAGTCAGATCGATGCGATGGGAAAAGCTTTTCAAGCACTCACGATTTCTTGTGCTCGATGCCACGATCATAAATTTGATCCCATATCCGACGAAGACTATTACGCGTTGTATGGAATCTTGCGAAGTACTCGGTCGGGTTTGCGCGTTATCGACGCACCCAGCAAATTCACCCAGTTCGATCAACCGCTTGGTCAGTTGGCTCACGACCTCAAGCCAGCGATGGCAACGGCTTGGTTGAACGAAGTGAATGCTTGGCCTGAAAGAATCCGGAATGCCAGGGATTGGATACGCTCCAATGTCAATTCAAAGATCAAAGCCGAAGAAATCGAGAAACAAGTGCCCGCAGCCACTTGGACAAGGTCTCTGTGGGCAGCCACTGAGCAGTCCAACAATCATCCATTGGGATTGCTTTCAAAACTCACCCAGCGGGAAGGCGATGACTTCAGAAAATCGTGGACGGATATTGCCAAGTCGCAAATGCAAATTCACGAACAAGGAACGCACCTACCCGATGATGCGAAAGAACTTTTCGATCTACGCACAAGCATCGCGGGTTGGCATCCTGCCGGAGCCGGACTGCCGATCGCAACCCAGACGCAAGCGGGTGGTTTTGGTATCCGCGCCGGTTCAACCAATTTGATAGGCTCAATCCTAGAGCGAGGTTTTCATTCGAATCCTTTGTCAGATCGACATACTGGTGTCATTCGCTCACCGGATTTTGTTGTTGATTACGACATGATTAGCGTTCAAGCCTGCGGCTCGGGCAATCCACGCGTGAGACTTGTCATCGAGAATTTCCAAGGCGACTCGCTACTGTTCGAAACTGTTAACCAAACGGTAAATTCTCCGACGATGCGTTGGTATCGCATGACGATTCGTCACCAATGGCGAGGTTTGCGAGCGCACGTGGAGATGATAACGCGAGATGACAAACCTTACATTGGCGTGGTTAAAAATCCCGAAAATTTGGAAAAGACCGATGGACGATCCAGTTTTGGAATCGCTCGAGTCGTCGCACATTCCCATGCCAGCCATCTTGCCGACGCGCCCATTTTGCCGATCGGTCTTTGGTCCGAATCATGCGAGTCAAGCGATGACTTGATAAGCCAACTTTGCCGCGAAACGAATTTAGCGATTGAGCGATTGCAAGCCGGCAACTGTACGAACGCCGACGCACGTTGGTTAAGTGTATTGATCGATACAAAAATTCTCAGCGTTCCTTCGGATAGCCAGAACGAAGCCACCAAAATCGCCAAGGCCTATCAAGCAGTCGAAAATCAAATCCCAATCGCTCGCCGCAGTCCCGGAGTGTTCGAAGATCATTGTGCTGTCGAGCAATCATTCTTGCCGAGAGGTAATCACAAACAACCGCAAGATCTTATCCCCCGACGATATCTAGAAATTCTCGACGGCGATTCGTCCAATTACGCTGGCGTCGATAGTGGTCGACTGCAATTAGCCAGTGCAGTTGCCAATCCCAATAATCCCTTGACGGCTCGCGTCTATGCAAATCGCATTTGGCATTGGATGTTTGGAACCGGAATTGTTCCCACAGTCGATAACTTTGGTCGCATGGGCGAGAGCCCCACGAACCCAGAATTGCTCGACGAATTGGCTCGGCAACTAATCGAAAGTGGTTGGTCAACGAAGCAACTGATCCGCGCAATCGTTTTGAGCGAGACTTGGCAGCGAGACTCACTACCGACCGCGTCTGCCAAAGACAATGACCCCGCAAATACTCTTTGGTCGCATGCGCAGATGCGACGGATCGATGCTGAGTCGATTCGCGATACCATGCTGCAAATGTCGGGCAAACTGAAAACGCAAGACCATGGGCTGGGAACTCGCGTCTACTATCGCTCCGTGTTTGACCCCAACAAGCAATCGCCTCCGGGACCGCTTGATGGTGATCAACGTCGATCCATCTTTCTCGAAGTCCGCCGGAATTTTCCAAACGAATTCCTAACCGCTTTTGATTTTCCCAAGCCCACTGCTCCCGCAGGAAGACGCAGTCAAACAACGGTGCCACAGCAGAGCCTTGTCTTACTGAATGATCCGTTCACCTTGCTCCAATCGCAACTTTGGGCGACTCGCGTTTGTCAGGCGAATTCCGGCACAGCGGAACGTATTAAAATGTTCTACAACGATTTACTTAGTCGTGAGCCGACGCCTGACGAACTGCGAGCGACGGCGAGTTTCATCGAAGAACAGATTCAACTTTCTAACGAAACAGACGCTTGGGGTGCGATGGCGCACGCAATGTTCAATCTCAAAGAAATGATTTTCCTGCGATGATAAAACAACCCTATCGAATTGACCGGCGCGCGATCCTCAGAAACTCCGCCCACGGTTTTGGAGCCTTGGCGTTTTCAGCTTTGTTTGGCAAAGCAGCGGGCGCAAAACCGGGAGCCATTTCACTGCATCATCCGGCGAAAATCAAGAACGTGATCTTTCTGTTCATGGATGGCGGGCCTTCGCAGGTCGACACGTTTGATCCCAAGCCTGAACTCAATAAGAATCACGGCAAGCCGTTTCCAATGTCGATGGACGCCACGCAGTTCGACAACAACGGCACAATGTTCGGCAGTCCATTTCGGTTTGAACCGAGAGGAAAATCAGGATTACCGATTAGCGAACTATTCCCGCAACTTTCGAAATGTGCAGACGACTTGTGCGTAGTTCGATCCATGTCGGCCGAGTTTGCAGAACACTCTCAAGCTTGCTTGTTCCTTCACTCGGGATATTCCCTGCAAGGTCGCCCGAGCCTCGGTTCGTGGATTGGTTATGGCCTCGGTAGCGAAAACGATAACTTGCCGGGGTACGTCGTCATCAACGGTGGCGTCTTACCAATCGGCGGCGTCGAAAATTTTTCAAGCGCCTTCCTGCCTGCAGTCCATCAAGCCAGCATGTTAGATGCTTACAGCGGTGCCGAAGCAATTACTAACATCACGCCAAGCTACAAGACTCAACAGCAAAGGGCATTGCTGGATTTCGTTCACCAGCAAGACGATCGCTTTGCACAGACCACGGGATTTGCGACGTCGGCTTTGGATGCCGCCATTCGCAATTACGAAACTGCGTTTGCCATGCAGTCTGCCGTTCCAGAGCTGACGGACTTTTCCAAAGAAAACGCCGCAATCCTTAGCCTGTATGGAGTGGACTCGAAGAATAATCTGACCGCTCAATATGCCAAGCAGTGCTTGTTGGCTCGCAGGCTGGTTGAACGCGGCGTTCGCTTTGTCGAGATTACCTGCGTGCGAGGAATTCGCTTCGTGGCACCTTGGGATGATCATGAAGAACTCGAAGTAGGCCATCGCAAGAATGCAGAAACTGTCGATCAACCGATTTACGGGCTGATCAGCGACTTGAAAGACCGAGGACTTTTTGACGAAACCTTGCTAGTTTTCGCTGGTGAGTTCGGGCGTACCCCGTTTGCTCAAGGTGGCAAAGGCCGCGACCACAACCCGCAGGGATTTTCGATTTGGTTGGCCGGTGGCGGAATCCGCGGCGGCATGGCGTACGGTTCAACTGATGAACTAGGTTACCGAGCCGTCGAAAATGTCGTCACAGTACACGACTTGCACGCAACCATTCTCCATCTACTCGGCATCGATCACGAACGCCTGACCTTTCGCTGGGGTGGCCGTGACCTGCGTCTAACAGATGTCCACGGAACCATCCTCCAAGATTGCTTGACCTAGTACAACCAAGAAATAAACCCCGTAGAACGGTTCTCCAGGACCGTTTCCCGATCCTGATTAGCGAAATCAAGCAAGTCCGTTTGACCCCCAACTTTACTGCTCAAGGAAACTTGTCGGCAATCTAAGCCCGGGGCCACATCGCCGCAAATATCAACCCCGCAATCAAGCCATAAACAATTCCATCGAGAATGTTCGTCCACATCGGCCGCTTGAACCAAATGTCATTTGGGATCGCCGAGCAAGTGAACGTCAAAACCGCCGCTGTTCCTGCAACGCGAAATACGTGCATGAAAGATTGATTGCCCGTGCTCAAGCAAAGCCAAAATAAATAAGCGAGCAACGTGTGCACGATCAAGAAATAAACAAACGTCCAAATCATATTCTGTCCCATGTTGACTTTGCCAAAGTGAATGAGCAATCCAACGGGCGCATCCTTGTACTTGGCTTGGAACTCCGGATCTTGAGCGTTCTTATGCGTGCCCGCATTCGGGAAGATGTATCGACCAGGCGCAATGTTTCTATCTTTGACGTACTTTACGAACTCCTCTTGATTCTCGAGTGTCTGGAAATCCGCACCATGGTGAGGGCTTGCCATCCAAGCAGCCGCACTCACAAAAAACATGACTATGCTGGAAATGATGATCGGCATCCACAGAGCAGTCAGAAAGTCCATGTTAAAACCTTTACTTCGAGTTGTAAGAAAACGGCTTTGCATGCCGGAAATCCAGACATTACGATATTGCGAAATGCAATTCGGAGTCTACCAAAGGAGCGCGGCTATTGTAACGCCTCTCACCGTTGGACTACACTAACAATTGTCCCTCCGCTCATAATCTTCTGAGCTCTCCCCTCCATGCAGCGAGTTTCCGTTCAATGCATATATCCTATTGTCGATCATTTTCTTCGCGAGAATGGGGATGGCTTTGCTTTTCAACAGTCGCTCTGATTGCGATGAGTCACGTTGCCAATGCGCAAACAGCAGCAACCGTAGACTTTGACGCATCGATCGCCCCACTGCTGATTGAACGCTGCCTTGAATGCCACGGACCAATCGATGCAAACGGAAACTTGAATGTTTCTAGCTTGGCGTCGATGTCCGCAGGTGGTGATAGCGGTCCTGTACTTGAGCCTGGCAAGTCCGAAACAAGTTTGATGTTTCAGCGAGTCCGTGACGGCGAAATGCCTCCGGACAAAAATGGTGCTTCTCAAAAATTGTCCGACGCGGAAATCGAATTGCTTAAGTCATGGATCGACTCTGGAGCAAAGTGGCCCGATAACCGCCGGTTAGATCCGTACGAACGAACAACAGGCAAACGAGGCGGTCGCGATTGGTGGTCGCTGCAACCGGTCGAGCGTCCCATGGTTGACTCCGCAAAACCGATCGACGAATTGGTAAATCGCGTTCGAAATCAACACGGCTTGACCAAGGCTCCACCCTCGGACCGACGAACTCTGATTCGACGACTATATTTTGACTTGATCGGATTGCCACCGACAGCAGTGGAGATCGATGCGTTTGTTGGGGACACTTCGGATAACGCTTACGAGAAAATCGTCGATCGACTATTAGCTTCCCAGCAGTTTGGCGAAAAATGGGCGAGGCACTGGATGGATGTTGTACGTTATGCGGAAACGAACGGATACGAACGGGACGCGGTCAAACCAGAAGCTTGGCGTTATCGCGATTGGGTCATCAACGCGATCAATTCAGATATGCCGTACGACCAATTCGTCACGGAACAACTTGCTGGAGACGAGATCCGAGCTCGATCCGAATCGTCGGTCATCGCGACGGGCTTTCTGCGGTTGGGAACCTGGGATGACGAACCCAACGATCCTGCCGAGTACCAATATGAACGACTTGAAGACCTTGTGCATGTCACGACAACGGCTTTTCTTGGATGGACCGTCAAATGCGCGCGTTGCCATGATCACAAATTCGATCCCATCCCACAGACCGATTACTATCGAGTGGCTGCCGCATTTTGGCCGGGGCCCGTCGCGCACCGTCAACGAGAATTACTAGGCGGTCCGTCAACCGAAGAACTCGGCTACAACGTCCTCGGTTGGACCGACATCACGCGCACACCTGCACCGTTGCACTTGCTCAAGAAAGGCAACGTTAATCGCCCAGGCCCTGAAGTCCCGCCGGGTTCGCTAACAACTGTCGGCAAGAAAGTGCAGGACTTTATAGTTCCGCCAGAGTCCGCCAGGACCACGCATCGCCGATTGCAATTGGCGCAATGGATTGCGAATCCAGAAAACCCGTTGACCTCGCGCGTCATCGTCAATCGACTTTGGCAACATCATTTCGGCGAAGGCATCGTTCGTTCCTCGGATAACTTTGGCTTTACGGGTCAACGACCGACTTATTCCGAATTGCTCGATTGGCTGGCTTCCGAACTAATCCAAGGTGGATGGAAAATGAAACCGATTCACAAATTAATTGTAATGTCGGACACCTATCAACAGTCTTCCCAACATCCGCTTCAAAGCGATTATGCAAACGTCGACGCAAACAATCAATATCTATGGCGTTATGAACGGCGTCGATTGAATGCCGAAGCCCTTCGCGACTCCATACTGATGACGAGCGGCCAATTGGATTTGCGGCTGGGAGGGCCAAGCTTTATGGCTCCGATCAGCGACGAAGCACTCGAAGGGTTGTCTATGAAGAGCGGAGCTTACCAAGCCTCGCCGCCTGCTGAAACTCGACGAAGAAGTGTTTACATGTTTGCAAAACGAGCACTGGGCGTACCCTTGATGACGGCGTTTGATGTTTGCGATTCAGCGAGTCCCACTGGCAGGCGAGATGTAACGATCGTCGCGCCCCAGGCGTTGGCTTTGATGAACAACCAATGGGTCAACGAACAAAGTACCGCTTTCGCCGAACGGGTTTTCGCCGGAGCGCAATCCGACCAGGACCGCATCACGCTGGCTTGGCGACTCGCTCTGTCTCGCAACCCTTCGGAGGCGGAACGCCAAGCTGCATTCAAGCACCTGACAGACATGCGAGGCGAGTCAAACGACGGCGCAGCAATTCGCCGAGCTTGGATATCGTTGTGTCACGTACTCTTTAACACGAACGAGTTTATCTATGTCGACTGAAGATCGCCGCACCAATTCGATCTTGTATCCCTGTGGATTGTCGCGACGTCAAGCTATCTGGCAGACGGGAGCAGGGTTCGCTGGCGTTGCCTTGACTCACATGCTTGCCGGAGACGGTTTTTTTGACCAGTTGGCGATGGCGGGCGAGACGCCACAAAATCCGCTCGCACCAAAGCCTTCGCACTTTCCATCGAAAATCAAAAGCTGCATTTTCTTGTTGATGAATGGCGGGCCCAGCCAAGTCGATACGTTCGATTACAAACCCGCGCTGGAAAAATACGCTGGCCAGTCCATGCCAACGGACAAAAAGTATATCAACTCGGGAGGCCGAGCCGTTGGTTTTTTGACTCCAGCCGTTCGACCATTTCGACCGGGCGGACAGAGCGGCTTGATGATTTCGGATTTTTTTCCAAAGGTTCGTGAACATGCCGATAAGCTTGCCGTGATCCGTTCGTGCTACACCGATACGCACGCTCACGGTTCTGCGCTTGTGCAGATCAACACAGGCAAGCCGTTGATCGGTCGACCGTCGCTTGGTAGTTGGGTCACGTATGGACTTGGTTCAGAGAATCAAGATTTACCGGGGTATGTTGTCATCTTGGATAAACGCGGTGGACCGATCAGCGGTCAACCCAATTGGACAAGCGGTTTCATTCCCGCTTCGTATCAAGGCACGCTGTTTCGGCCAGCGGGAACTCCGATTCTCGATTTGGCGGCTTCGTCAAGTTTTGACCGCAACGATCAGCGCAAACAGTTGGACTTGCTCGCTCAATTAAACGAGCAACACTTGAACGATCGCCAAGGCAGCGCCGATCTGGCTGCTCGTTCAGCAAGCTACGAGTTAGCTTTTCGAATGCAAGCTGAGGCTCCGGAAGCCGTTGATTTGTCTACAGAGTCCGCGACCACGCTCGATTCGTACGGCGTCAATCAAGAACCCACCGCAGAGTTTGGCCGCAATTGTTTGATCGCACGACGACTGGTGGAGCGCGGCGTCAGATTCGTGCAGTTGTATTCTGGTGGCGGACATTTGGAGGAGACTTGGGATGCCCACGAAAGCGTTGAAAAGAATCACGGACGGCACGCGGGCGAAGTCGATCAACCCATAGCCGCTTTACTAAGCGATTTGGAGGCTCGCGGCTTGCTTGAATCGACACTAGTTATTTGGGGCGGCGAATTTGGCCGAATGCCATTCAGCGAAGGCGTCAACAAACCAGGCCGCAATCACAATCCTTATGGTTTCTCGATGTGGTTAGCAGGCGGCGGCGTGCGCGGCGGAATGAGTTACGGCGAGACCGACGAATTAGGTTTCGCCGCCGAAACCAATCGCGTCCATGTCCACGACATCCACGCGACGATCCTACATCTCATGGGCATGGACCACACACGCCTAACCTATTTCCACCAAGGCCGCGACGAACGACTTACCGATGTCTATGGCAATGTCATCAAGGATATTTTGGTATAGACTCAGATGAAAAGCGACGCCACTTAACTTCCCTCGTAGCAAGGCTCCGGCCTTGCTACGTGCTGCAACACAGGCTTCCGCCTGTCACCGCAATCATGACAAATGGCGATCGCCTGCCAAATAACGTTGACGACACTTCATCAAGCGGAATGCGTTGCCGAACCAACTTGGTGCGTAACGCAGAGGACTTGCCCTTCGGGATGCTTTGGATTCGTCAACAACGGACCGATAAGGAGCAAGCCATGCTATCTCCTTGGCCCATGCCTCATCCCCGAAACGGGCTGCAGTACG
This sequence comes from Pirellulaceae bacterium, assembly GCA_031373875.1. Classification (GTDB taxonomy): domain Bacteria; phylum Planctomycetota; class Planctomycetia; order Pirellulales; family Pirellulaceae; genus JANMGV01. The sequence continues at coordinate 9,602 of JANMNK010000208.1, forward strand.
TTAACGAATCCGAAACCAATGTCGAACTCAATGCGTAGAGTTTACGCGACGCTCCTTGAACGCCCTGTTGCGATACGGATTGGGTCGTCGGAACCGCAAAAAGATCGGCCTTTCCCTCGTAGCAAGGCTCCGGCCTTGCTATGCACTGCAACACA
>JANMNK010000242.1:0-3411 GCA_031373875.1 Pirellulaceae bacterium
CGGGGTACGTTCCGGGTTGAAGGTCGTAGGTTTCCTGCTTGTTCTTTGTATTGACAAAATCTTTTTGCTTACGAGAGACTCCCTTGGCAGGGGCCGACAAAACCGTGGCTAGGGGATCAGGTGTCGGGGCTGCGCCCGTTGTAATTCTCGCGTTAACGTATCCGCGTTTCTTCTGTTCGATTCCGCCAGACGTTGTCAGGTGATTGGCTTTGATGCTGCCTTTTTTGCCGACCGAAACGGACTTTTTCGAAACCGAGTTGACCGCAATATCGGCGGTTACATCGAGAAGCGACGATTTGCCTTTGACCTTTAGGGCCCCTTTTTTCTTGGACGGTTCGGTAACGAGCAGGCCAGCTTGAGAGTCGATCATCGTTCCGGCACCCACTGCCCTGGCTTTTGCATTCAATTTGAATGCTCCAAAGATCGAGCTAAAAGTGCCATCGATTTGCGAATTGATGAGGACTTCGGCATAACCTGGTTTCGCACGGTTGGGTCCGGTTTGGGGAGGAATATGCACGGTCACGCGATCGGCAGCGTAGCCATTCTCTTGCGCAAGTGCCAAGGCGCTAGCGCGCGCAGAGCCGTCGGAATCTAGCCCGTTATCGACCTCCATCTTGTCGTGAAGAGCCAATCCAGCAGCATCCGCGGCAGCATCTGCCGCAAACTGTAGCTTGGCTCGCTCCTGGTGCAGGCGTCCCAAGTCGACTGAGAGGGCGGCGCAACCAAAAATAGCAACTAAGAAAATCGCCAATAAAGCCAAAACAGCTCCTCGGCGATTTCTGTGTCTTCGTGTTATTCGTAATGAGTCCATGGTCGATACCCAATCAGAAAGAAATGAGCATGTGGGAAGTACACGTGACGGTGATTGGGGCGATTGACCCCACTTTGATCAAGCTATAACGGACGGTCACATTCACACTGGTTTTCGCGTCGTCCCACACAGCTTCGCATGTCAACTTGTCGCGATTCAAACGTTCGGCCCGCGGAATAATTGCGTTCTTCAAGATGTCGTTGGACGTAACCGGCCGATCGATGGTGGCCTCGTATTCGGGTCCGTGAACGGCTGCCCAACGAGCGCCTTCGCGAGCCAATGCAGAAACGTTGTGAAAGTGAAAAACCACCGATTGCAAGAACATGAGACCGCCGATGATCAATAATGCCAAGGAACCGGCAATGGCAAATTCAACTGCGGCCGCGCCTCGCCGATTCTTGATCGAACGGCAGTTGCGCTCCACGAAAACCGCCTTTGTAAATCGTTGGTACGACTGGAACCAAGCGTGCTTAGTCATCGTCGAGCCCCGATGGAAATACCCGCATACTACACGTGGATTCTATGGGTAGTTCTCGCTTTACGAATAGCGGGAACATTCTCTGGAACGTATATTTTACTGTGACTACTGCCATATCCCGCCCGGTAGCGTCTTGCACAATTTGAGTTGTGACCGTGGGTTGGGGAGTTAGGTTGGTCGTACCTGCCAAGGCCGCTTCTTCTGCGGTTTCAAAAGCAGAATGCTCTCGCAAATCGATGTGACTTGCAAACATAGCGCCGTTGCGGGCGCAATCGGCAACAATCTGCGTGTAATAGTACACTCGTCCAAAATCGATGGTGAACGCGAATACAACGAGCAGAATAGGTAATGCAAATGCTAATTCAGCAATTGCTGCTCCGTGCCGATCGCAACATTTTTGTTCGATTTTAGAGCGGGACAGAATCATTGTTTTTCAAAGATGCTTGTCGGGTTTGTACTTAATTCGATAGTTCAAACCTACCTTTATTTTTCGGGGGGGTATGCAAATAATGTCAGCATCCACTGTACAAATCCTGTCATGATAAACCTGCAAATCCGTTGTTGTTCTCACAGTCGTCACAACGCAACTCCGGCACGGAGCTCGTTTCACTTAAGGTAAATGCTTGGGAATCGGTTTCTCGGGACATTGAGAATTAGGGGAGAAACCTCATTTGACTAACCATCGCCTGAGGTGATGCTTTTTTGCAACGTCAGAGCATCGAGCGACACAGTATTGTCGAAAGGACCAAGTCTACCTTTGCACGCGGAGCAACTAGATAGTATTCAGAATTCAGTATTAACTGACTACTCTACAATGCCGCGCAACGGGCGTTTCACTTTTAAGTCAGAGCCGCGAATGATAACCGTTGCCTTGTTCCCGATAGAGACACGTCGTGCGACCAGCGAAAATCCGAATTCCAGCAAATCGTTATTTCGCGAATCTTCATCATCGAAACTGGCTAAGTTGGCAACATCTTCTTCGTCGGGGATGTCATCGATTGTAAAGTCTTCATTGTCTTTGGTATCAGCAAAGTCAACGTCGGCTCTCGAAAATTTCACTTCGCATTTCGGAGCGTAGACGATCCCCGATATCTGATAGCCGCCGCCTTTCGCGAATTGAACCTTGCCTTTCTTGGAGGGATCAAAATACAAACTGACGCCTTTGTATTTTCCGCTCGTGGGCGGTGAGATACGGATGCTGCCGGTCGTCTTGAATTTTATCGTCTTCTTGGAAGTCGAATAAATCATTACGCCGGATGCGTTTAGCGATGACGACTTGTCGAAGGACACCTCCCCGCCATCGATGTAATATTCACCTGGTTCCATATTAACGATATCGTCCGAATCGAATTTTAGTTCGGAATAGCTTCCTGGCTTGAGGTTGTACGTTTCGGTATTTCCACTGGTAGTCAAAAAATCTTTTTGCTTCCGTGAAGTTCCTTTGGCGGGTGGAGAGAGGACGCTTGCCAAGGGATCGGGGGTAGCGGGGGCACCGGTGGTGACTTTTGCATCAATGTAACCGCGAGATTTTTGGTCGATGCCGCCCGAGGTTGTGAGATGGGCGGCCTTGATGCTACCTTTCTTGCCAACTTTAACGGATTTAGACGATATCGAGTTCACGACGATATCGGACGAAACATCGAGCAGCGACGATTTTCCTTTAATGGCTAACGCTGCTTTTTTCTTCGATGGCTCCAATACCAAGAGACCGGCATTGGAATCCACCAGCGTCCCCGCTCCAACTGCTCTCGCCTTTGCAGTGAGTTGGCGGGCACCAAAGACCGCGCTAAACGTGCCGTTGATTTGCGACGAAATGTAAACTTCCGCGTAACCCGGCTGGTTTGAATTGGGACCGCTCGTCGGCGGGATGTTGATGGTGACGTCTTTCGAAGCAAAGCCGTTCGCCAAGGCGAGAGAAAGCGCGTTTGCGCGAGCGGAACCATCGAAGTCATAGCCACGGTTCGTCGACATCTTCTCGTTCAGTTTCAGCCCAGCAGCATCGGCAGCGGCGTCGGCAGCAGCCTGCGCACGTACCCTTTCCTGGTTCAGCCGCCCCAAGTCCACTGACAGCGCGGCGCATCCGATAATGGCGACCATGAACAATGCCACTAAGATCAACACC
>JANMNK010000258.1:0-2712 GCA_031373875.1 Pirellulaceae bacterium
GCTTACAGCAACGATCGAAACGTTGAAACGGCATTCGAATTCGAAGCAGACAAAATACAAGATGAAGGTGTGAACGACATTCCTGGTGTCGCGCAAGATGTCGGACAGCTTGCATCGAGCGTTCGCGCTGGCGACGAAAACTTGCGATTAGGCTTTACCATTCATGGCTCCATCGCCGCTCCTTCCGATCTCGACGTATTTCGATTTACAGGTATCGCAGGAACGCCTGTATGGTTTGACATCGATCAGACCGGTGCAGGGTTGGATTCCGTTGTTGAACTGATCGACGGCAACGGGAATATCCTTGCTCAAAGCAACAATTCAGTGGCGGAATCGTTGGCAGGAAGCATTTATGCTGATGCGTCCGTGCCAGCAGGTCGTGCTTTGCCAATGGATCAAAATGCGTTTATTCCAACCAACACGTTGATCACGACTCCGGTCGATTTCCAAACTGTCAATCCTTTGGATGCAGGTTTCCGAATGACGTTGCCAGGTGTCGCAGGCAGCGTAAATCCGTACTTCGTCCGCGTTCGCAGCAGCAATATTGCTCCTGGGCAGGCAGCAACTCGCTTGCAGGACCTAGCCCTAACAAAGAGCGGTATCACAACCGGCCCTTACCGTTTGCAAGTTCGAATGCAACACCAGGATGAAATTGCCGGTTCGACGATTCGTTTTGCCGATATTCGCTTCGCGACAAATGGAATCGAAGTACTCGGTTTACCCGGCCATTCGCCGTTGATCGGTGAAACGGCGGAGCGAGCAGGCGATACTGGGGACGAAGGTGCATTTGCGCCGCTGCCGATCGGCAACATTGCCAACACAGACCGAAGTGGAATTTCCGTTGCGGGTAGCCTTGCTAATCGCACGGACGTGGACTGGTTTAGATTCTCAATTTTTCGTGATTCGATCCAACAGCCCGGTAACAAACACATCGCAACGACGCTTGACATTGACTATGCCGATGCGTTAGGTCGAGGCGATACAACTTTGTGGGTATTCGAAGTTGTCAACAATAATCCTAGATTGGTATTAATTGGCACCGACTCCGACATTGCCGATGACCAAGCTGCTCCGGGACACGGTTCGAATTGGGATGATTTGTCTCGTGGATCCCTAGGCAGTCGCGATGCGTTCATTGGTTCGCAAGAATTACCGGATGGCGAATACTTAGTTGCTGTGGGTAATAGTAGCCGAGCCCATCAACAAATGGACCAGTTTACGAAAGCGAATGCGACAAACCCGGAATTGCGAGTTGAGCCATTACTTGGCTTCCAAAGAGTTTCCGAAGATCGTTTCGATCCAACTGGTCCCGAAAATAACTCTGGGCCAATGCAAGTAAGCTTTGCAAGTGCCGCAGCTAACGGAGTTCCTTGGACGCTTGCAGATGTGACCTTGTACGTCGCGCGAAGCTTGAACGGTGGGACTCAGTTGCGGTTTGGTAATGCACTCACGGGTGCTGCCGAAGCCAATGTGAGTGCGACTCGCACCGTGACGGATATTGCCGCCAAAGTGGATGGTACCGTTTGGGGATATGTTCCAACGGATACAGGAAGTGGCGCTGAGAACTTTGGTGCGTTGTTTGATGCGAACTCGGGAAGTTTGGTTCGAATGGACTCCCGAGGGAATGGTTTTTCGACAGAATTCCCGCTTCAACAAATTCAAACCACTCGTGCCTACAATGATGACCCAACCGACGCGGACGGCAATTTCAACGACGTTGTCGATTTGGACTTTAGTTCGGATGGAGGCCGAGGCGGTAAAGGTCTCGTGCTAACGGCATTGACTTGGGCAAGTCGTAGCAATGTCGAAGAAGGACTGTTCGCGGTGGGGAGTCGCGCGGGCCAGAACACCTATATCGGCACCACGATCAATCCGAATAACGGTCAGTTCATTCCAAACGCTCCATCCGTGGTTCGGGATGCACGGAACTTTTTATTCCGATTCAATGAAGCAGGGCAGGGCATTAGCCCGCCGAATCGATTCCCAGCCCCAGCGGGCAACAATCGTCTCAACAATCCTGCGGGCAGCAATATTTTTCCTTACGCCCACTTTGCAGTAAGCGGGACGGCTCGCATTACCGGACTTGCAGAAATCAACAACACTTTCTGGGCCGTCGCGAGCAACGGCGAATTGTTTTCGGTTAATCTTGGACAATGGACTGACCCAGTTTCCGGTATCAATTTTGGAACCGGTCAAATTGTCGGCAGTGTTAATCCATTGACAACTTTGAGGGATCCAGACACAAACCAGCCAATTACCTTCACGAGTTTGACTGCCGGACCACGCAATGTGGAAGCCGGACGATTTGCCAACATTCTGTTTGGTGCGACGGCCGCAGGTACGATCTATGCGATCAATACAACAACAAGAGCATTGACACCGATTTTCCCACGTGCTCAAGTCAAGATCGATGCAAATCCGACCGCAGATCCATCGGCAAGCCTCGGCGTTGTTCAAGGTATCGATTTCTCGTCGATGGACGTCAACTTGTGGCACAATACGGACCTACGAGCTGGCCTGTCCGGACACGGTCAACAAGCTACTTTTGACGGCGCAATTGGCAGTGACCAAGGCGACGGAGGCAGAAGCCTTCACTTTGGATTTGAGGATCCTAACGGGACCTTCAAGCAACCGGGCGATTGGAGCGGTGTTTACGATGTTCAACAATTTAGAAATTCCTACGATCTTCCTGGTGGTTCAGCCGGGGCAATC
>JANMNK010000261.1:0-8856 GCA_031373875.1 Pirellulaceae bacterium
CCACGGCAATTGCCGATTTTCAAGAGGACGAACCTAACCGATTTGACGAGGATCATCTAAAACTGATGATTGCGATCGGGCATCAAGCTGCATTAGCTATTGAGGACACGAATTACTACCGCGGTATGCTGCAAGCAGAAAAACTGGCTGCCATCGGCCAAACCACCGCAACCATATCGCATCATGTCAAAAACATTTTGCAGGGACTGCGTGGGGGAGGTTATCTCGTTCAGGATGGAATCCAAAAACAAGACCTCTCCGTCGTTGAACGCGGTTGGAAAATTGTTGAAAAGAACCAAGACCGCATCGCCAACTTGGTCATGGACATGCTGACATACAGCAAGGACCGTGAGCCCGAACGAATTCCTTCGGATTTAACGATTACCATCGACGAAATCGTCGATCTCATGCAAGCGCGCGCGTCGGAATTACATGTTGCATTGAAATGGGAGCATCCTAAGGACTTCCCTGTCGTGATGATCGATCCCGAAGCATTGCATCGCGCTATATTAAACGTAGTCACCAATGCGATCGACGCCGTGGAGTCCCGTGCAAACGGTGAAGTTGTTATTTCAGCGCTCGACTGGCCGGACAAATCCTTGATTGAAATCGAAATTCGCGATAACGGTATGGGAATCCCGTCCTCGGACTTACAACGGGTGTTTTCGCTGTTTGAATCGACCAAGGGCGCTCGCGGTACCGGACTGGGCTTACCGGTTAGCCAAAAAATTCTGCACGAACACGGCGGTGAAATCGTCGTTTCTAGTCAAGTCAATGAAGGGACAACTTTTACCTTGAGACTCCCTCGTGTCTTGCCGGAATCGTTTTCCCCGAAACGACGAATCGAAGACATCCCCACACAGTTTTGATTGCGGGGGTTCGTCTCACATAGCAGAATTGTCTATCGGTCGGGCTTTAATCAGCCCACTCAACTCGCGAAATTTTTCGTTCTTGGATGTTTCGCACCATTCGAACAATATCGATTCAACGCTGGTGACAACACAACCGCACCACAAAAGCCGCTGTAGGGCCAGATCGTGATCTAGCCGTCGTCGCGAACTTACGGCGTCGGCTGCGATGACGACATTCCAACCTTCGGAAAGCAGATCCAACGCTGTTTGCTGAACACAGACATGTGTCTCTATACCACAAAGAACTATGGTATCGCGAGGAGGCGCAAGTGTTTCTGACCAAGCGGTCATGCATTCACGGGACGAAAACATTCGCTTCGTGGGACACCCCACTGCAAACTCTGCAAGCGGAGCGACGGTGCCTCCGAGCCGTTCGGGGTACTGTTCCGAAGCGAGAATTGGAACGTCCATCAACTTGGCACCGGCAAGCAAACAACCGGCAGCTTGAACGACAGGCTCAATTCCGAACACCAACGGCGCTAATTTTTCTTGTACATCAATCATGAGAACCGCGCTGCGACTGGCATCCAACAAGAATTGACTACGTGGCGGAAGCGGTTCATTCGATGATGACGGCACGGGAAGGGCTCCAATGTGGACGGTGACAAGAATACTACAGCCAAATTGTCTTCCAAGTTGCCCCCTTTGGCGAGTCCCATTAGCTACAATACGAGCAGCAAGAAGGAAGGCGATTGACTCACAAAGCCAGGGCATTCCATTCCTTCAAACGAATTCAAGTAAATTGTTTCCATCAGGCAATACTCATGCTCAAACACATGCTCAAAAATCTCGGTTGCCCCAATTGTTTTTCCTCTATTCGAGTCCTTTGCAGTGCGATCCTCATTTTGCATTCTCCCTCAGTCAGTTGGGGGCAAGATAACTCAAAATCGGATTTAGTGAATGCGGAAGCGATCGTTCGTTTGAAGACGGATATTGAAACGCTTGCTTCGGACGCCATGGAAGGCAGGGGAGTGGGCACCCAAGGGCTTGACGTTGCGGCTGACTTGATTGCAAATCGATGGAAAGAATTGGTACTCAACACAGATATCTTTGAAGGCTCCCCATTTCAGGAGTTCTCGTTGGATGGCCCCATTGTCCTTGGAAATCGTGAGCAAAATCGAATCACACTTCAAGGTCCGTCCGATCAACAATTCCAACTAGATTTGGAAAAGGATTTCACGCCAGTATCCTTGGGATCGAGCGGGACGTTCGATGCTCCGATCGTTTTCGCCGGTTACGGCATCACCGCGCAAGACGAGGGTCTGAATCTCGACTATGACGACTACGCTGGCCTGGATGTTGCGGGCAAAGTCGTAATCGTCCTTCGAAAGGAGCCACGGCAAAATGATGAGAAGAGTCCGTTCAGCGGGACCGACCCTAGCCAGCACGCGTTCTTCTCAGCAAAGCTCGCCAATGCGATCCAACATAAAGCCGCTGCCATGATCATCGTTAACGATCGTGCGACGGGCGAATCCAGCGATGGAGACGTTTTGCCCAAAGTCGAAGGTGCCGGACGATCCTTCACTCAACAACAAATCCCAACGCTTTGGGTCAAACGTGAAATAGTCGACAAAATGCTTGCAACGTCTCTCTCCAAAAGTCTCGCGGATTTGGAGAACGAAATTGAAAGCGACTTGATTCCTCGATCCGCCGAGATTCCGAATTGGCGTGCAATCGGGGAAGCCAACATCCAACCTTCGAAAATAAAACTCAAAAACGTCGTCGCCACATTGCCTGGAGAGGGCGAGTTGGCAAAGGAATTTATTGTGATTGGAGCCCACTACGATCATGTTGGCATGGGCGGTCAAGGTTCCTTGGCGCCAGAAACTATCGCGGTTCATAACGGTGCCGATGACAATGCATCCGGTACGGTTTCATTGCTGGAAGTAGCGAGAACACTCAAAAATACCCTGAGCGGAAATCGCCGAACGATTGTGTTCATTGCATTTTCAGCGGAGGAGCGAGGCTTGATCGGGAGCCGTTATTACGTTCGCAATCCACGATTTGCTTTGGAGAATACAGTCGCCATGCTCAACCTGGACATGGTCGGACGATTCACGGGAGATGTCTTAACGGTGTTTGGAACCGGCACGGGCAAAGAGTTTGAAAGCTTGCTTGAAAAGGAAGCCTCAACGGAAGCAATAAAATTGGAAAAAATACCCTTCGGCTACGGTCCTAGCGATCACCAATCTTTCTTTGAAATGAAGATACCCGTCCTTCATTTCTTCACGGGCTTGCACAACGATACCATCGTCCGTCCGACGATCCCGATAAAATCAACGTCGAGGGCATGGCGCTGATCAGTAAATTTGTCAGTAACTTGGCAATCAAGCTTGCGACTGATCCTCAGCGACTCACTTTTGTCGAAGTCAAAGGCCGAGCAGTCCCCAGTCGCCAACCACCCGGCAAACTTGGCGTGGAAATCGAAGATAATCCAAACGGCGAATTGGGGGTCTACATTCGCAAGACGGAGCCGGGCAAAGCTGCCATGAATGCTGGCATTCTTGTTGGCGATTTAGTTCTTCGAATGAACGACCGCGAGATCGAGAGCCCTCGTATATTGACAGAATTCCTTGCAAATACGCTTCCCGGGGAGACAATCGAAGTAGAGATCATGCGCGATGGACAGGCAAAAAAGATTGCGGTAAAGTTGCAACGTTAAACCGTTTTTCGGTATTTACCTGCATCGATAAACTTTGCAGAATACCGGACGGCAATCGGGGGTGCTTCGTTTTGAGTCATCCATAAAGCTCGTGAAATGAATTCTTGCTGGGTCTTTCTCCCAGGTCGAACAAATTCACGTTCTAGAATCCCGATGCTCTCACACACTCAATCCATGATGGAACCCGGAGTGCCTGTCGAGAATAAATCGCTTAAACAACAGCAAGGAGTGCGAATGGTGCGAGTTCAAAATGTACTGGCCGTGATGGCCCTGTTTTCCGTTTCACTTGTCGGCCGAACCCAAGCACAGGCTCCCCAAGGCGCGCCTGTTGCTGGAAATAATCCTGCAGCGGCCGCTCGTCCGGCCGGTCCAGACGCCACGGCTGGCACTCGAATCGGTGTCATCGACATCGGTTACATCTTCGACAATCACCCGTCGTACAAGCAACAGCAAGACGCAATCGACGCAGAAATCGCCGCTGCCGAACAAGAGATCAACACACGTCGTGAATCTCTCTTGAAAGAACTCGAAACCCTGCGTGTTCTGAATGAAAACTCCAAGGACTATGCTGCCAAGGAAAGCGAGATCGCCAATCAAGAGAGCCAACTCAAGTTGGACTTTATGCGTAAAGAAAAAGAATTTGCCGAGCGCAAAGCTCTGATCATTTACAACACCTATCAACAGATCCAAGCTCTCACCCAACAATGGTCAACGTACAACGGCATTGGCATGGTTATGCGATACAGCCGCATGGACATGGATCCTAAGAAGCCTGCGACTGTAAACGCTGGCGTAACGCGAGACGTCGTTTTCTTTAGTCCAAACTTGGACCTAACAGATCCGATCTTGAATTACATCAAGCAAAATACTGCGGCTGCTCCAGCCCAACCATCTCCACAAGCTAATCCTGGCGTGCCAGGCGGTGTTCTTGGAGCGGGTAAGCCACAACCGCCAAAGCGATAGTAAACGGTAAACATTAACCAAACGTGAACAGTTTGCTGCGGCGAGCTGTTCCGGATTGCCGCCAGCCGGCAGATACGTGGAATGTGCCGTTCTCGCCAAGTTTCGCTTGACGCTAATGGCACTTGAACGAACAGAAATGCAAGGATGCTAATGTTCTCTTCTCGATCCCAACAGACTCTCCGAAATATTTGCCATGTTAGTGGCCGGGGCTATTGGTCCGGAGCAGCGATCTCGCTGACCTTCCTACCAGCAGCACCATCCACTGGCATCGTATTTCGCCGAATTGACTTGCCAGGTTCTCCGACCATTGCAGTCAACACAAGCAATCGACGCGAAACGCCTCTTCGCACACGACTTGTCCAAGGCGAAGCGGCTGTCGATATGGTCGAACATGTTCTTGCAGCACTCTACGCGTTCCAAATTGACAACTGCCTGATCGAAACCACCGGATGCGAGATGCCCGGCCTCGATGGTTCAGCGTTTGCATTCAGCTGTGCACTGAGACAAGCCGGCATCGTAATCCAAGATTCGCCACGGGTAACGCACACGATCACACGGTCGATTCGCATTGGGGATGATCGACAATGGATCATGGCAACACCAAGCGCGACGCCTGGTTTGACACTCGAATATCGATTGGACTACGGTCCTAACAGCTCGATTCGCAATGCAACATTCGCTGCGGAAATCGACTCGCACACTTTCCATCACCAAATCGCCTGTGCCAGAACTTTTATTACCAAAGCGGAAGCGGAACAACTGCAATCGCAAGGCTTAGCAAAGCACGTTACGAATCGAGATTTGCTTGTCTTTGCGGACAATGGACCGATCGATAACTCGCTTCGATTCAGTGATGAATGCGCAAGACACAAATTACTAGACTTGATCGGTGACCTTTCTTTAACGGGAATCGATCTTTCGGGACGCATCGTCGCGTGTCGAAGTGGTCACAAACTAAACGGACGCATGGCAGACGAGCTAATTCAATATTCGATGGCAGCCGAAAAAATTAAAGAGGCTGCGTAAGACAAAACTTTACCCTCAGTCGTTTGCTTCGCCGAAGCAAACGCTACGCTACATTGGAAATGCACCATGTCGATCATTGCTCACACTGCTGTAGTGGATCCCAGAGCTGAACTTGATGAAGAAGTACGCATCGGGCACCATTGCGTGATTGGACCGTATGTTAGAATCGGCCGAGGAACGCGTTTAGAAAACAATGTGACGATCGTCGGGCATACGACCATTGGCCGCGAAAATCATTTCTTTCCTGGATGTGTAATCGGTGCGGAACCACAAGACCTCAGTTACCAGGGAACGCCAACTCAAGTATCTATCGGCGACCGAAATGTCTTTCGCGAATCCGTCACGATTAATCGCGCCACCGAAAAAGAAGATGGCTTCACTCGGCTGGGCAGCGACTGTTATCTCATGGCCTGTGCTCACGTAGCGCATGATTGCGTTGTTGAAGATCGCGTTATCATGGCAAATAACGTGATGCTCGGTGGTCACGTTCATGTCCAACATGATGCAACCTTGAGCGGAGGCGTCGCCATCCATCACTTCGCTTCCGTCGGTTGTTATTCTTTCGTCAGCGGATTGAGTCGCGTTCTGCAAGACGTACCGCCGTACATGCTTTGCGAAGGGTTTCCTGCGAGACCTCGCTGCGTCAATGTCGTCGCGTTAAAACGAAAGAATTTCTCGGTTTCGGCAATCAAAGCAATTACCGAAGCTCACAAGCTGCTTTATCGATCCAAAGTCGGCCTGAAACACGCGCGTGAAATCCTATCAGGCAATGGAATTCTCGCCCCCGAACTAGAGACTCTGTTCGCATTTATCGACGATTCGCAACTCGGGCGTCACGGTCGAGGTCGCGACAGGAGGAAAGCCGCATGAGCCATTTGCGATTTGCCGTCATTGGCGGCGGTCATCTTGGCCGTATCCATGCCAAACTCCTGGCGGCTCGCGATGATGCCGAACTCGTGGTCGTCGTCGATCCCTCACAGTCATCACGCGAAGCAGTACAACAAATGGGCTTGCCTGTTTGTGAAGACTACAAAACTCTTGCGGGTACAATCGACGCAGCGATAATCGCCACACCCACCACCTACCATTTCGACATCGCTGCTTGGTGTCTCAAGCATCGAATTCACTCCTTCGTCGAAAAGCCGATGGTGCTAAATGCGGATCAAGGGCATTGGTTATGTGAGTTGGCATCTGCCCATCAATGCACCCTGCAGGTCGGCCATGTGGAACGATTCAATCCTGCGTGGACTGCGACCGCTGGGCATTTGCATGATCCCGTTTACATCGAAGCTAATCGTATCGGTACGTATTCCGGCAGAAGCACAGATATCGGCATCGTATTCGATCTGATGGTGCACGACATCGATCTCATACTCCAAGTCGTCAATAGTCCCTTGGCGAGTGTGACGGCCTCAGGCATTTCCGTTCTTGGAAAACACGAAGACTTTGCCGAAGCTCGACTAGAATTTGAAAATGGATGTATTGCAAACCTCACGGCATCGCGCCTTCATCAACAGCCGATTCGTAAAATGAGCGTCTACTGCAAAGAAGTATTTGCGGAGTTGGATTTTGCGACCGCGTCGGCAGAACTCATGAGGCCTTCGGCCGAAGTACTTTCACGACACTGGCAAGCCGATGATCTTCCCGATGCGGAGCGACTGCGCGTAAAAGACGAATTGTACGCTCGCTGGTTTACTGTGGAGCCTGTTGCGACTGTCAGTGTGAATGCGATCTTAGAAGAGCATAACGATTTTCTAAAGTCCATTTCCCAAGGCGTTTCGCCGAAAGTGACCGGAGAGCACGGGCGTCAAACGGTCGAAATTGCTGCGGAGATAGTAAAGCAAATCCAGCACGCGAATTCCAGGAATGTGCCCGCTCTGTCTGTATTCGCACCTTCGCGAAAAGCTGGCTAATCGACCACGATTTTCATATTCGTAAAGACATTGGTTGTCCAAACCGTGTAAAAAGTTCGCCACCAGTCGTTTTGGTTTCTACAATACAACAGATGACTGGTACACGCTTTCCAAGAGGCAGATAAGATGTTAGACGTTGAAAAAATTGTCGCGATGCAAAACCAGACGGTCGATCTATGGCATCGAGAACGAGCCACGAATCCTTTTGAAGGCTGGATGGCCATCGTCTGCCAACAGCATCAATTCAATTTCCAACTTTGGCATCAAGAAGATATCGCTAGAAGTCCCGATGTATCCGACTCCGAGATTGCGCAAGTCAAACGCAATATCGATAAGCTAAACCAACAACGAAATGATTGGATCGAGCGGATCGACGATTACTTGACCCAGTATCTGGAAGAAAATGGGATAACGGCTCCTACCGATTCGCGTTCGAATTCCGAAACGGTGGGAAGTTGCGTGGATCGGTTGTCGATTATGGCTATTCGAATTTATCACTTGCACGAACAACTTGATCGAGATGATGTTGACGAAGCCCATGTGTCTCGCGTCGGTCAGAGGCTTGCCATTTGCAAACTGCAGCAAAGCGATCTGGCACAGTGTTTGTCGGAGTTAATGGACGACATTCGCGCTATGCGAAAAAAGCATCGCGTGTATCGCCAGTTCAAAATGTACAACGATCCGACTTTGAATCCTTATTTGTATCAACGTCAAACACGCGTAGCTTCCTAGCGCTTTGTGCAGCTTAAAATTTAAGGCTGGTGCGCGGGCGTCTCGCCCGCAATCCCTAGCTTTACGCGGACTATACGTCCGCCCACCAATAAATAGAAATCCAAACTTCTCAGTTTGACGAACTAATAATTCCTCGAGACTTTCCGAGGCTTCTTAAGGAAACTTCGCAAGGTCCTTCAGCCTTGTCGTGGTCATAAGGCTTGTCGTGGTCATAAGGCTTGTCGTAGTCATAAGGCTTGTCGTAGTCTTGCCCGTCTGCGTTCGTCCCCAAGTGCTTCATTTAATGTTGATAAGGGGACTGAACTTCCTAATTTGGGTTTCTGCACGAAGATCATATGGGCAACGAGGATATGTACCACCTATTGGAATTTACAAAACCCAAGCTCCAAACTAGCCAACCATGGTCATTTCGTGGTAGTGTGATAGTAGATTTCGGCACGGTTTTTCCCGAGTAAAACAGAAAGCGTTGCTCCAAAAACGGATTCGCAGTGAAATCTGCGAAACCTCTAGCCCCTCGCTGTGTTGCTTACCCTATAGCCGATTTCTTGCATTTTCTCGTTGAACAAAGACTAGCGCACCGCCACTGCTAAATTTTGCGGTTGTAGGACGGGTCTCCAGGCCCGTCTGGATACACAAAAGACGGGCCTGG
>JANMNK010000270.1:0-2152 GCA_031373875.1 Pirellulaceae bacterium
GAATCCTGCTCGGACGAATCCTTCGACCGTCCTCGGCCCGCGGATCGATGGCGGCGGTCGCGCTGTCCGCAGCTTCTTTCGCATTGCACCGCTGCTCCAATCCGAGTCGGTGGATGTTTTCCTTAGTCACTCGCATCTCGATCACATTGTGGGGCTTACCAATTTTCTTGGATTGACGTCGGTGACGCGACTAAAAAAAGTTCGTGTCTATGGTCAAGCGAAAAAGCTGGATGCGATTCGAACTCACCTTTTTGACAAATTGATTTTTCCCGTCGATCCACCTATCGAATGGATCGAGTTGGAACAGTGCGAAGAAGTGATAAGACTTGGTGACGCTCGCGTTCGTTGGTTCGAGTTGGAACACCCCGGCGGTTGCGTGGGCTATAGAATCGATTTCCCAGATCGTTCAATGGCCTACGTCACAGATACGTGTGCTTCAGACAAAGCCGCCTACTGCCAAGTTATCCACGATGTGGATCTGCTCGTCCACGAATGCAACTTTGCCGACAAAGACCACGAGTTCGCAACGACGACCGGTCACAGTTGGACCTCGATGGTAATGAAAATTGCCAAGCATGCGCGCGTCGGTCATTTGGTACTGACCCATTTCAGTCCGTACGATTTGACGCTCGATCCAATCGGTTTGGAACAATACATAATCGACAACCCGACTTCAACACCTTTAAAGGTAACGCTTGCCACCGACGAGCTAGTTGTCGACTTCTAGTGTTCGAGCGAAACCGAAGTAGAGGATAGGGAAACAAAAAAAGCCGGAGCAAATTGGATTCGCCCCGGCTTGAGATTTTATTTTTTGTTCCTGGTTCTGTTGATGAGTCTCATTAGACATAGGTCTTAGCAATCACGTCACCGGCACCGAAATCTCCGACCCAATCGGTTTCATAGGTCAACTCGAACCACGAAAACTTGCGGACGTACTTGGAATAGAAGGTGTCTGCACCGAGGCCGCCGACCAAGTAATCGAGCGATCCGTCGTAACCACCTTCGAGGCTGTCGTTACCGTCGTTCCCGTACAAGCTATCTTCGCCGTTGTTTCCCTTGAGGTTGTCATTGCCAGTTCCGCCAAGCATCAAATCATTGCCGTCGTTTCCGTAAAGCGTATCGTTGCCATCCTCGCCTTGCATGATGTCGTTGCCCGCTCCGCCGCCCATCCAATCATTGCCAAGTCCACCAAAGAACACGTCGGCTCCGCTTTCGCCGTACAGCACGTCATCTCCCGCGTCGCCCTGCAGTCGGTCATTGTTGTCACCACCAATCAACCAGTCATTGCCCAGTCCACCATACAGATAATCTCCTCCCGCTTGGCCATACAAATAGTCGATATCGTCTCCTCCATCGATAACGTCTTGACCGAGGCCGCCTTGGATGACATCAACGCCCCCACGGCCGTACAAGGAGTCATCGCCTGCCTCACCGTTTAGGCTATCAGTCAATTGACCTCCGTAAAAACTATCATTTCCATCTCCGCCATTTGCAGTGGTGACAACGCTTGCCAAGTTATTCATGGTGTCATTGCCTGCCGCTGCATTGTACTCGACGCGAGTATTTGCCAGCGTCACACCACTGTTGAGATTGCCCTGCGAGATATTCAGCGCATCGTTCCCTGAAAATCCGTTAAAGACAATTTTGTTGACAGAGCCAATCGATTTGGTGCGATCATGATGATCAAAAGTTCCGTTCGATCGTTGTGCATACAAGTCAACTTTGACATTGCTCCCTTCGAATCGAACATCGACACGATCATTCAATTGATCGCCGCTGATGGTCAGCGTCTTCGTCGAAAAACTGTAGTCGATATCGCCCGTCATGAGGCGACGATTTTCCAATGCTTCCATCCCGATCTTGGTGAAGTGATTTCGTTTGAGTGACATTTTGTTTCTCCCTAATAATTGTTGATGAATAAGCCAACAAAGGCTTAAGCGGGAGGAGCCCCAGAATGTTACAGAAAATGTCGCGATTTATTTTTAAGCGACAAAACATTGGGAAATCGCTCGGCCGAACTCCAAGCGAAGGCTGACAAATCATTCGTTGGCCAGTTTCCGCTTTGACCGTTGTTTGACAGAACGCTTTACGTCAAAGCAATCCGTTGGCCATCAAAAGCGAGTTGGCGATGGGCGGGCAGTCGGCGATTCAT
>JANMNK010000271.1:0-5289 GCA_031373875.1 Pirellulaceae bacterium
GACACTCGCGACCAACATGCCGCGCCCAACATCTGCAAGAAACTCACGATGATCTCGGTTCATGATTTAGACCTCTGCTCAAGTGTGATATGGAGCTTATCCACACTTGATCGTATAGCACGGCGGCTCGGGAAGATATAACCTGCGCGGAATTTCAACTTTGTTGATTTAGTTCGATTGAGGGATCACAAAGCAGTGTTCTAGGATTTTTTGGGGCGTGCTGACGTAACCTACGTAGAATGGGCCGAATTGGCCAAAACGTGCACTCGCTTGATCAAACCGCATTGTGTAGACGATGTCTTTGAGGAACTGCGGATTGCGAGCCCACAGCGTGACCCCCCACTCCCAATCATCAAGGCCAACGGAAGCAGTTACGAGCTGAGTGACTCGTCCGGCGAACGACATCCCACTTTGAGCGTGTTCGGACATCATCTCGCTTCGCTCCGAGAAAGGTAGCAGAAACCAATTCGCTCCAACATTGCGAGCTTTGTTCATCGGATAAAAACACATTGCAGGCCAGTTTGGGAATTCGGGTTGAAGACGTTGTTGCAACATCATCGGCAACCGGCGATCGTACGATCCGACCTTCGCCTGAAAAGTCGGTGAGTTAGGATCTTCGCCCGTGCGAATCAATTTTTGGGAGTACTGTTCTTTATTCGGAAGGTATTCGGATACTTCGGAAACGGAGACAAACGAATAGGTTGGTTCCAAAGCGACACCAAGCGGACTTGCCATCAATGCTTGATGGACGCGGTCGATTTTGAGCGGGTCTGGGTCCATCATCACCGTGCAAAAGTCGGCTTTGTGTCCACTGACGATGGCCGACTGCAAGCGTTGGGGGCGACTATCGTCCGATGGGTCGAGAACTCGGGAGAATTCTTCGATCCCCACACGTCGTTGATCGATTGAGAGAGACTGTAAAGTTGAACGACACCAGCGATAAAAATAATGGCCGCAATGCCATCCTTGAATTGGAATGATGGAAGGTTCGGGCAGATTTTGGGGCGTGTGTTGTCCAGGGTTCATCGAACTGAGCTCGGCTTTCTAATTACTTTTGATGCAAATGCGAATGGGACAAGCCCTGTTCGGCTTGCCCCATTCTTGAGGATGACTAGTTATACACTTTCGAAACCGAATTGAGCGATCAAAGGTCTAATAAGGTCTTGATCATTTCTTCGATCGCTTTGGAATTTGCATCGCCCGAACCAACTTTTATCAGCCGGATAATGCCATCTTTGTCAAGCAAAGCTGCTTGAGGAATCCCGGTTACCTCAAATGCTTTTGAGTACTTGCTGTCCTTAGGCGTGACGACAAATCCGTGCTGTAATTTGTGATGCTCGCGAAATTTCTTCAGCATTTCTAGTTCATCTTCCAGCGAAACGTCATCGACCTTTTCACCCCGTTTCGCTTCTTCATTCCATTGATAGCCGTATGGCCGTGTAAGACCTAAAATCACAAGTCCCTTGTCGGAATAGGTTTCGTGCAGGTGCTGCAAATGCGGGAAAGTCGCGATGCACGGCCCGCACCAAACTGCCCAAAAGTCTATCAAGACAACTTTGCCTTTAAGGTCTCGCAGTGTGGTCGCGTCCATTCCTATAAAGGATTCAGCATCCAATTCCGGAGCAGGTGTACCGATCAGTTGTTCGCGACGGATGGACGACTCGACCATTTCGATGCGTTGGTCGATCATGGCCAAGTTGCGTGTGATCCCCATGCGTTGTGCTTCTGGTAATTTTTCTTCGAGCTTGATCAAATCGGCTTTGAGTTCGTCAAGTATTTCTTTGCACGTCGAAGGGGCAGAATACATGAGCTTGGACGAAGCCCCCATCTTGAGAGACAGGAGAGCTTGCACGTCGGCCTGGTCAATGGACTCCGCTTCCAGTTTTTCACGAACGAGGCTTTCAACATCTTTCATTTTCGCTTGCGCGTCGTCGCTGAATTTTTCCCCAAGCATCGCGTCGTAATTAAGTGCGACGTTAACGAGATTATTGATCATGTATCGCTCTTCCACGGCGCGCTGGCGTGTTGCAATATAGGATGATTCCAAAGTGCTCTTGGCGTCGTCCATTCGCTCCAACTGAACCAGCATTCGGGCTTTGGATAATGCCAAGCTTGACTCCATGGCGGACTTCTTGCCTGCGATTTTCGATTCGGCTTCCTCGATCATTTTCAAGCCATCTTCGGGCTTGCTGCGTCCTAGGTAACCGCTGTAGCTGAGGACGGCTGAAACGTAGGAATTGAGAATATTTTCATCGGGATCGCTGACTGCCTTTAGCTTTTCGACGAGGCGAGCCATGCGTTCTTTACCCACGTCGGGTTTTGTCGACATCAACATCGATGCGACTTGCATCTCCATGGTTAGCAGCTTGGGCTCGAGAGGCGTCTCGGCAAGTGCTGCATCTAACTGCTCCGTCACTTGATCGACTTTGCCGGCTCGGAGCATAGGAATGATATTGGCGGGTGTGAGCTCATCGTCTTTTGCGGATTTTTCTGATTTAACTTCATCCTGTGCCTGAACGCAATTTGCATTCGCACAAAAGCTGTTTAGAAAGACAGCGTAAAATGACGTGACAAGGAATTTAGAAAAAGCGTTCGCGGTTGATAATCGCATTAACATCATGGGCCTCAAAAACGGTTGTGTGTAAATAACGACAAATAGGTTGTGAACTGCGTTACGGACATTGATCGAATGAAATTATTTTCGTTTCATCAGGGCGAGACGCACTCGACGGCTATTCAAGGTGCATTTTAGGAGGGAAGTGTAAAGGGACAGGAGCAAAGTTTATGGATTGAGATTCACCCGTTTCTCCACACATCTCGTTTACGATACGAAATAAATGGAGACGGCAAAACACTTTTCCATTCTAACAATTTCGAACTAGAAGACGATGGTGGTGGGCGATTGCGGATCATCGTTTATTTGCCGATTTTGCACTTCACGCGAAAATGGACACGACTTGCCCAAATTGTATGGGCGTATTATGCGAACCTAGTTCATCCGCCGAATAAA
Organism: Pirellulaceae bacterium; assembly: GCA_031373875.1. Taxonomy (GTDB): domain Bacteria; phylum Planctomycetota; class Planctomycetia; order Pirellulales; family Pirellulaceae; genus JANMGV01. Next base: position 3,011 of record JANMNK010000271.1, read on the forward strand.
CGCCGGACGCACGCCAAGCTTGGTAATCTAGTTCGAATCTGGCGGAGCATGCCCAGGAGCAGGGGCGGGGATTCTGGGCAATGTTATCGTTACCGTCGTTCCCACACCGGAAATACTTTCAAAGTTCAATTTGCCTTCATGACGCTCGATGATCGCATCGCAGATGCTCAATCCAAGTCCGGTACTGCGAAACGTACTGCTTTTGGATTTGGATGCTTTACCACAAAAGAAACGCTCTGTAATTTTCGGTAGTTCTTCTTCAGGGATGCCTACCCCCGTGTCAGCGATGATGACTTGACATTCGTTCCGATCCTCAACGCATTTCGTTTGAATGGAGATCGTGCCGTTTGCCGGAGTGAACTTGATCGCGTTGTCGAGCAAATTGTAGATAACTTGGGACAACAGATTGCCGTTACCAAAAACCCAACAATCGTCACTTTCCAAAATCTCGATGGCGATCTCTTTATTCGCAGCCAATCGTTCGAACATGGAACATGCGTTTCGCACGATTCGCTTAAGATCGGCTGGTTTGCGTTTCCCGCGCAAGACATCCGAATCGGCTTCGGCCTCTGCTAACAGGAGCAACTGGTTTACAAGTTTGGTTAGCGATTTACAATCGGCCAGAACGTTTTGCAACATGATCTTAGAGGAATCGGATTGCAATCGACTAGCAACGACTTCGACGTTCGCTGAAATAGCTGCTAACGGCCCACGCAGATGGTGCGCTGAATTGGCCAACCAGTCTTCGCGAATCCTCAGTTCTTGACGCGATCTGCGCAGCAGTGAATTGATTGTATTCGATAGACGATCAACATCATCGCCAGTCCCATTCTCGGGCAGATACTCCGCAAATTCGCTTGCACTGAGTTTTTCAGTTTGCAATGCAATACGCGTTAGCGGGCGCTGGAAAATTCGTGCAAGCCACCAAGCCGCCAATGGGAAAATTACGACCATGAGCAACGTGTACCAAATAATTGCGCGGTCGAGCTCAGAGAGGCTGGCGTTCAGCGACTCCAAACTTATACCGCTGGCAAAAGTCCATTGCTGATTATTGGGTCCACTCAATCTTGTTTCCAAAACTCGAAAGTTCTGTGAGGTATAAGGAGCAATTTGCGGAGCAAAAGCAGTCTCAAGGCCGAAATATCTCGGGGCTGTTTTGGACTGCCACATGATTTGATTGTGATTGTCTTGAATTACAAAAAAGGCATTCTTCGTGTGAGTTAGGGTCTCCAAAAGCTCCCATTCTTGTTTGAGCCCTAAATCGATTTGATAATTATTTTTCTTCAGGCTTTGCGAGATGTCGTCAACTATCCCAGTCAAGTGAGCATCCAATTGCCTTTCAAATGCTTGACGCAGATAACCTCGGAGCCCCAACGCAACGCTGAGCACGATACAAACGAAAGCTATGTAGAGAATGATCGCAGTGCGAACTCGTATCGACCATAGATTTTTCCATGGCGAAGGTGTCAAGCGTGTCGAGTCATTCGATGGATTCATCTTCGGAGTCTTTTCGTTTGTCACTCGAAGGCTGCAATGTTAGAAGATAGCCTCGTCCGCGAACGGTTTGGATCAAAGATTGATCGAATCCGCGATCTACTTTTCCACGAAGCCGGTTGATGTGGACCTCGATAACATTTGTCGCTCCCTGCCAGCTCTCGTCCCATAACTGCTCGCATAGCATTTGACGGGTAAGTACGGTTTCAGCGCGTCGCATGAACAGCTCGATAAGAACTAATTCGGTCGGAGACAAACCAAGTTCTTTTCCGTCGCGAAAGGCCCGTCGTGTCGTCAGCTCCAATCGCAATGGACCATACGTCAAAGTAGTTCCTTCAATGCGACGACTTCGGCGAGTCAGTGCCGATAGTCGCGCGAGCAGTTCGGGCATCTCGAAGGGCTTGACCATGTAATCGTCGGCCCCCATGTTGAGGCCTTTGACGCGATCTTCTAAGCTTCCAAACGCAGTCAGAATGAGAACCGGTGTCGTGTAACGCCTTTCGCGAATTTTTTGAAGTACATCCAATCCACTTTCGGCACCCAGCATCAAGTCCAGAATGATAACGTCAACTTCGTTCGGGTCGAACTCACGCCAAACGGATTCGACATCTAACGCCGAACGACATATCACACCAGCATCACGCAATCCATTTTCAATGGCAGACGCCAGCGAAGCGTCGTCTTCGATTAAGAGTACCCTTAGGGCCATGTACTGAAACCTTCATTTTCGAGCTGATAACGGCTCGCAGTCTGTTCGACTGACTTGCGGAGACAAATTTTTGAGC
>JANMNK010000286.1:0-4626 GCA_031373875.1 Pirellulaceae bacterium
CGGATTTTGGCAAAGGCAAACAAAAAAACTAATCCGCAAAATAATCGAAACCGCAAGTGCTCGATTAGCGTCATTGGGAAGCTGCTCGATACATAGCAACTTTCCCCTAGTGTCGAGTTCAAGATTACTTAGGCGTGTCGCCTTCAGTTGGACCAGCCGGTGCAGCCCCGGATGTTCCCGGTTCAGTTCCAGCAGCAGTTCCAGCGGCAGGTTCAGCAACAGACGGTGCGCCTGGCTCAGTACCGGCAGCAGGTGTTCCAGCAGACGGTGGTGCCTCAGCGCCGTCTTTCGGAAAAGTCTCGCTGGTAACTTCGGGAGTTGCGCTGCCCGGTGGTGTCGTTGGCGCTGCCGCGGGATCGGACTTGAGATCACCAAACCCCAAGTCACTCGAACCCGTCATACCGGTAGGAATCGTAGAGCCTTCTTTGTTGCCGACAGGAGAGACAATATTCGGCGGCAAGCCACCAGACGTCGTAAAGTCTTTTTCTTGCAAACTCCATACCGCGAGCGCGTTGAGAAAAATCCAGATGCCTGCCAGCACAATCGTGATGCGCGTGAAAACGTCACCGGCTTTTGTTCCGAATGCGCTCTGGCCGCCTGGTCCGCCCAATGCACCGGTCAATCCGCCACCTCGTCCTCGTTGTACGAGAACCAGCAGAACCAAGAACGTCGACAGAATGAAAAGCAGTGTTCCAAAGAAATATTGGAGCACAGAAATAACTGCGAGTGGCATCAACACAGGTGCCGCCCTCCTCAGGCAAGCGAATTTTAGGTGCTATTGAAAAACGCGACGAACAAATCCCGGGCCGAAAACGGCCAATCTCGGCAAAGAACGCGTTTTCGCGAATCTGCTGGGCAGGATGAAACATCAAAATATAGCTACTTCAACGGACTTTGTTGAGGCCAACTGAGCGGAACTTGGCACTCGAAAGCCTTGTTTTTTCATGAAATCCGCTCCAAACTATGCCCGGCTTAGCAACAATGGGCTGTGTGGGGTGAAAGATATCGCCCCATTTAGCAACTGAAAACATCCAGACTCAGCACGAAAAAGGGGCCTGTTGGACACCCAATCTCGGCCGCCATTGGTGCTGCTTGGCCGCAAACTCACGTTTATCGAAGTTAGTCTTAAGCGATGTTTTCCGATGGTTGCCTCATCCCCTACCGATATACCGCAGTAAAAATTAGTCGTTAAATTTGTACGCAGCGAATGAAGGTGGATTTTTGGAGAAGCGGTGCCCAGGAAGCTTGCTGGGTGCAAAGCCCAACTCTGACTCAACATATTTCAATGCCCGCATCGAAACGTTGGTGATGAATTCCTGATCTGCTTTACTATGCAACACTCTCGTCTCATTCGCATTTTGAAATCTCATTAATACTCTAAGGATCAAACAACAATGGCAAGTCGCTGGTTACGGATGGTCGCTGTAGGTGTCACGGGACTAGCGTTGACGTCGACCGTCAACGCGCAAGATGTTTCCAAAGCACCCGTATCGGGAATTGAGCAAGAATATAACAGCAAGCAGATTCGTCCCGGCGACGATTTCTACACGTATGTAAACGACATCTGGTTGCAAAAAACCGAAATACCTGCCGACAAGTCCAACTATGGGTCGTTTACAGCATTGGATGACGCAACGATCGATTCGGTTCAGGCCATCATTCTAGAATCTGCTGCCGATCCCAAGTCCAGCCCTCAAGCCGAGCAAGTTGGCAGTCTGTATCGTTCGTTCAAAGATGTCTCGGCTCGAAATGCCGCTGGCATCAAACCGATTCAACCGATGCTCGACAAAATCAACGGCATCAAAACGATGCAAGATTGGTGCCGCGTCGCAGGCGAATTAGAACGCGTTGGAGTTGGAAGCATTGCTGGATTTATGATCGAGCCAGATGCCAAGAACTCGGAAGTCTATGGCGTTTACGTTTTCCAATCGGGCACATCGCTTCCCGATCGCGACTACTATCTGGTCAAGAACGAGCGCAATGACCAGATCATGCAAGAGTTTCATCAGTACGTTTCCGAGCTTCTCAAGATGGCCGGTCATACGGACCCAAAAAACGCGGCTACGGCGATCATCGGTCTCGAATCGAAATTCGCAGAAGTGCAGTGGAGTAAAGTCGACTTGCGAGATCCGGTCAAGTCCTACAACAAGAAGACGGCATCGGAATTTGCGACCTCTTTCAAGACTCTCGATTGGGCCGGTTTGAGCAAGGCAATCGGCTGCCCCGACAAACAGGATTTGATCGTCGGCCAACCTAGTTTCTTTGCCGCCGTTGACAAGATAGCCGCCGACACGCCTTTACAAACGATGAAGGACTTTTTGTATTTCTCCACAGTGGATGCGTTCGCACCGAGCCTGAGCCAAGATTTTGAAACGCGTCACTTTGCGTTCCATCAAACGGTATTGACGGGTGTCGCCGAGCAAAAGCCATTGGAGCGACGAGCCATCGAATTGTGCAATGGTTTGCTAGGAATGCCGATTGGTCAGATTTATGTTGAACGCCATTTTTCTCCTAAAGCCAAAGAGCGCATGCAAGGCCTTGTCAAGAATTTGATCGCTGCATACGACCAACGTATCGATCAACTGGAATGGATGGGAGCCGGAACAAAAAAACAGGCCAAAGAAAAACTGGCCATGTTCACCACCAAGATCGGTTATCCCGACAAGTGGAAAGATTACTCCAAGATTAAGCTCTCACCGAATAGCTTGGTCGGAAATTTGATCGCAGTTGGTGAGTTCGAACACAGTTATCAACTTAACAAACTTGGCAAACCCATCGATCGAACCGAATGGCTCATGACGCCGCAGACAATCAACGCTTACTACAATCCCGTGATGAACGAGATCGTGTTTCCTGCAGCCATTTTGCAACCACCGTTTTTCAACATGGAAGCCGACGATGCAGTGAACTATGGCGGGATCGGGGCCGTCATTGGTCACGAAATTAGCCACGGCTTTGACGATAGCGGCAGTAAGTTCGACGGGCGAGGCAATCTTCGTAATTGGTGGACCGAGGAAGATCGGACCGAATTCGAAAAGCGTGCGACGCAATTAACGGAACAATATTCGGCATTTAAGCCTTTTGAAGATATGAGCGTTAATGGCGAGTTAACTCTTGGCGAAAATATCGGTGACCTTGGTGGTGTGAACGTTTCCTTTGCCGCCTACCAACTGTCACTCGGCGGCAAACCGGCACCGGTGATCGATGGATTGACGGGCGAACAACGATTTTTCATGGGGTACGCTCAGATTTGGCGTCGCAAGTATCGCGAGCCCGAATTGCGTCGACGGTTGTTGACCGACCCGCATTCGCCGAGCCAATATCGTGTGATCGGTATCGTTTCGAACATGGAAGCGTTCTACAAAGCCTTTGGAATCAAAGAAGGTGACAAGATGTACATCGCTCCTGAAAATCGTGTTCGAATTTGGTAATGAACCAGTCAAAAAGCCAAGGTATATTACTTCCTGAAGATCGGCGGGTAAGGCAAGGAGCATGGCTGCTCATTGCTTCGCTCGCCGTCTTCTTTTTTTCCAGCATCATCCTGTACGCCATCTACGTTTATGTGCGTTGGCAACAGGAACATGATGATCTTCAGCCATTCTTGGTGCCTCGAAGTTTTTGGCTAAGCACAGTTATCTTGTTGGCGACGTCGTACTGCTTGCAAATGGCAGTGTCGGCGGCCAAGTCGGATCAATCGCTCGCTTTGCTGCGTTACATGGCCGTTTCTCTTGTTCTGTGTCTTGCATTTTTTCTTGTTCAGTCCGAAGGGATGTATCAGTTGCTGCGAGGCATGGGATCTTCGGACACGGATCGACTCAATTTGCATACGATGACTCTGGTACTGGCTGTCGTTCACGCGCTGCATGTTGTTGGAGGATTGGTCGGCATCGGATGGGTTCTCGGTAAGTCGTTCTTGCTCAAATACGATCACGAACGGTATTTTGGCGTTCAGTATTGCGCTCTCTACTGGCATTTTCTCGATGTCGTTTGGCTGATCTTGCTCGCTAGTTTTCAGATCGGCAGCATGTTAATGAGCCGACAGTCGGTGTGAACGACGAATGCAACCCACCATTCACGTGATTGGTCACAATTGCCGATCGTTAGCCCAATGCTTGGTACGGGCAGGCTATCCCGTCGTGGCCATTGACGATTACCAAGATCGCGATTTGGCAGCGATTGCGGAGTGCCATCCGATGGCTAACTTCGCTGAGTACCGTCCTGGGCAAACTGGCCTCATTTATCCCCAGCAAACTGGCCTTTCGCGGCCGATGATCATGCTGGCGGGAGGGATGGAGAACCGCATTGCGATGCTTCGCGAAATAGAAACTCGCTACCAAGTTCTCGGTCCCACTACCCAGCAGATTGCTGCAATTCGCAATATGCGAGTTATTCAAGATTTGGCCGTTCGAGCCAGCATAGGCTTCCCCGAAGTACGCGATGCAGATTTTCAAACTACTCCAAATTTGCAAGCGGACTGGATTTGGAAGCCGTTTCGTAGCGGTGGCGGGCAGTCTATTTTTCGCATGAGTGAAAATTCTCGCACCACGTTGGTAAATTCTTCCGGGGGTTATTGGCAAAGATTCATTCACGGAAATCAAATCAGTGCGACTTGGTTGATCGATTCAC